>CAYHCW010000060.1:0-10187 GCA_964355025.1 uncultured Gemmatimonas sp.
ATCGCCTGCGCCTTCAAATACTGTGGCGGCACGCCCACTTCGTCTGCGATCCGATTGAAAGTGTCGTCCAATCGCGGGGCTCTCTGGCCGATGGCCTTCGCGACAACCCTGACGTCGTAGCTTCGGGTCAGCCCCTGGAAGGATACGCGGAGGACAGCTGGCGCTCCCGTCGTGAATCCAGTCCCCCGCAGCGCGATGCACGTTTCGGCGGTCACGACTTCGCGTTGAACTACCCGCAGTCCGCTCGGTCGCATCGGATTCTCCGCGTCGGCGACTGAGCATGTCGCTCCCTCCAAGACAGGGTAGAGATTCCGCAACGGAGCCGATAGCGACGGCCGGACGCTTCGTACCCGTGTCCCAGTCTCCTGAATCAGGACGAGTTCGCGTGGCTCGGTCAAACTGTCGGCATAAGCGACAAAGCCAGCACGCCCCCCCAACGCGATCGCGAATGGCTCAGCGAGCACCACCGGTGCCGGTGGGCCTATCACCGGAGGCTGCTGGGGTGCATTTACCCTTACGGCAACCTGCAGGTAGGCGTGCCTGGTGGCTTCGAACGGAACACGAGCGACCCAAGAACGCAAGCTGCTTGGCCCGGCGGCGGCCGACAACGCGAACGTCGACGGCGTCGTTAACTCGACAGCGGTGGGGAACGTTCCATTCGAGGTCCGCACTTGGACTTGTGGCGCCTCGTCTGCTCCAACCGTATCGATAAAGAGCTCCTGACCCGGAACGTTCCAAGCCAATTCCGAGCCGACTCGCGCGACGATGGGGGTCGGTGCCACGCCGTCCTCGGCGAGCCGATCGTAAGAGCTCGCTAAGTCCGACAATGGGTCGGCCGCGTTTCTGCTGATGATGGGCAACGGTGTCGAGAGCGACAGTCCATCGACCGACTCCACTGCGACGAAGAGATCGTCCGCTAGACCAATGGTTCCTGGCGGCAAGGTCGCTTCGAGCACGTTCGGTTCCAGCAGCGTGGTCTGCAGGCGGACTCCCGGTATGCTTGCTCGGCCGAGTACTACGGCCATCCCCTCGGCGAGCCCATCACCCTCAACAATGAGACGAGCTTCCGAGCCGACGATCTCTTGAGGCGTCACACTTGAAAGCGTAACGTCGGAGAGCGTGCTGGGCGTTGCCCCGATGCGGTCCGATACAAGGAATGCGACACCACGCTCGTCGTCCTGGGCCGGAGCAATCAACAGGAAGCCGGCCGTCGCCAATAGTTCGGCGGGCAGGCGGAATGTGACTGTGTTGGTCGTAACATTGGTGACTTCGAAGTCGTGCCAAACATCTTGGACGTTCCGAACCGATACCCTGCCGCCGGGGAACCGCATATTGGAACTGATGACTACGTCGACCGGTCCGCCGCCGCGAGGCACACTGGCGGGGGTGGCGCGACTAAATTCTAGGGCGGGATAAACAATCCGTTCGTTTGCCCGCCTCGCCGAATCCAGCTCACGACGGTCGCTGATCGTCGTCCGGAACACTGGCATCGGCACTTCACCAGGTATTCCGATCTGAACTTCCGCATCGGGCGATGGAAGTGATGTAGCAATACCTGCGGGGAAGATCACTTCGAAACGGCCGGTCGTCGGGGCCGACAATGGCATCGTCGCCAAGACCGGCTGCGCGGTCCCATCCGAGAACACCTGCCTGATCTCAACAGTGCCATCAGATGCGTCACCCGCTACGATCAGCCGATACTTCACGGTCAGTGGCTCAAGGGTAAGACCAGTATCGTCCACGCGAACGGACGGCGCGCCCTCAACGAAGGCCACCGTTCCTAACGCTGCGGTCCTGATACCCCCGTCGACATGAGCAGTCTGCGTCAGACCGCGATAGGTGCCGAATAGCAAGCCGTTGTCAGTAAACGTTAGCCTGCCACTCACGCTCGGAATCGTGCCCACCAGTCTCGGCTGTGACGGCTCCGCCACGCTCACCACCAGCGTCCCCGTCGTCGTGCCGATGAACACGTCGCTGCCGCGCAGCACCACGTCGTGCACGTTGGCGGCGGCTCCTGGGAGCTCGACGGTCCCAAGCGCCACCGGCTGCCGCGGATTCGTCAGGTCCACCACGGCCAGCAGGTGCGCCGGACCCGCTGCTCCACCGACGCCCTGCGCGCTGACCACGGCGATCGGCGTGCCCGACACCGTGCCTGCGGCGATGCCGTAGCCCCAGCTGGTGAGCGGCTCTCCGCCGGGAGTCGCGGTGATCTGCCCGTTGTAGAGCACCTCGCCGGTTTGCGGGTTGGCGACCACCAACGGACTGCGCCCCGTCGCGACGACGCCGGTCTGGAAGACCTCGTCGATCGTGAGATCGGTCACCGCGAGATCCCACAGCTGCGAGTTCTGACCGCTGCCGGTGTCGACGTAGATCGACTGCGCCATCGCCTGCTGACCAAAGCCATCAGATCCGTTCAGCAAGCCCTGCATCTGCCAGAAACCCGCCGACTGTTCTCCGCCGACCGTCGCCGTGCTGAACAGCTCCTGCGCCAGGCCGAGGTCGATCACCTGGATGCCCTTGCCGACGCCCGCGGTCGCGGCGTAGAGCACGTGGCCGCGCAGGCGGATGCGGCGGATCATGCCGTCGGTCGGCTCGCGGCCGAGCGTGACCGCGCCAATCCACCGCCACGATTGATCGTCCGTGGTGTCATACAGGCGGACGTTCGCCGGGTGGAACGGCGGCGTAAACGGATTGGTGGCGACCGCGACCAGCGTGCCGCCGGTCAGCGGCGACTCCGCCTCGCCCACCACGTCCACCGGCAGCCCGAGCCACGACGTCGGCGGCGGCGTGATCAGCTGCCCAGCGGGCGCGTCGCCCGTCATCTCCTGCGGCAGCGTCGGGTCGCTGACATCAAACAGCCGCAGGTGGGTGTACTTCCGGCCCAGGTTCTGCGACCCGGCGACGTAGGCGCGATCGCCGATCACGGCCATGCCGCCGGCCGTGAAGGTGTCGGTGGTGCGGCCAATCGCTTCCGGCGCAAACGTCGTGAAGCTCGTCGTGTAGGCAGCCAGTGGTTTTGGCGCCGGCTGATCGGTGGCGTCGCGATCCGTATCCTCAATGCCGCTCGACAGGCTCAGCGTATAGACGGTGTTGTACGTGAGGCCGGCCATCGGCTGGATGGTGACCGACGTCACCACGCTCGTGGGCGTCAGGTCGGCGACCGGACCATTCGGCCCCACGCCGGAGAGCGAGATCCCGACCGATTGCCCGGCGGCGTCGGTCAACGTCACGTTGCCGGGCAGGTTCTTCACCGCCTCCGTGAACACCACCTGCGGCAGCACGCCAATCGGCACCCCGCGCGCATCTCCCTTCGGCGTCGTCCGGGCCGTGATCACCGAGGGTGGATCGTTCGGCAGCGAATCGTTGTTGGAGCCGCCGGGCGCGACGGCGCGGACGACGACGTGGCCGGTGACGGCACCGGGGAAGGCGCCGACGGCGGTGGCGGTCACGGTGTAGCTGCCTGGCTGCGCGAACGTGACGCTGCCATCGGCGATCACGTCAACGGCGAGCGGGTCCTGACCGGCCAGCGGATCGACGCGCACGCCGTACTCCTGCGATTGCGTGCCGGACACGACATCCATACGCTGCACGGTCATGCCGGCCGCCTTGACGCCCAGCACCAGCGGCTCGCCGGCCACCACGATGCCCGTGGTCAGCGTGCGCGTACCGTCGGCGTCGAGCGTCATCACGCGCACCTGCACCGGCGACGGCGGCACCGTGGGCCCCGCGGCCGGGAAGGTGATGGTGGCGTAGGCGACATTACGCGCGAAGGCCAGGCCGGGGCTCTTGGCATCCTGCGGATGGGCCTCGTAGGCCGTCGCGGTGCGCGTGACGCCGTCGACGGTGGCCGAGATCGTGACCGCGCCGCCCGTGTACTGCCGGTCGAACAGCGAATAGGTGCCGTCGGCCTGACTCACCGCGAACGTGACGGGCGACGCGGCGCTCGACTGCCCAAACAACGGCTGGCCCTGCACGTCGACACCAGAAACAATCGCGCCGGCGACCGGCACGTAGGTGGGGGTCGTCGACCCCGGCGCCTGCGTCACGCGCAGCACGCGGCCCGTGATCGCGCCACCCAGCGCCCGTCCCGGCAGCGCCTCGTCAAACGCCCACATCAGGATGGCGTAGTTGTCGAACTGCGAGCCGATGGCGCCGGAGTGGTCGAGGCCGTTCAGCGAGTAGCCATTGACGCTCGCGCGATAGCCGGAGAACGGATACGACGAGGTGACCACCTTCGCGTCGGCGCCCTCCCCTTCGACATCGGCGTAGTCGAGGGCCTCGTAGGCCATCTGCCCGTGCGGTCCCGTCATGCGGCGATAGATGAAGTAGGTCGCGTCCTCGGGCGCATCGGCCGGCTTCGGGAACGCCAGGTCCACTTCCTTGTCGAACGCCGGCGGGTCCGGCGACTCGATCTTCAAGATCGTCCCGAGGGTCGCGTCGGCGATCTCGGGCAGGAAGCCGGGCGGCAGATCCTGCGGCAGCAGGGCCGCAATCTTCAGGATGGCCGCCACGCCGTTCATCACCGCGTCTTCGGGAATGCGCACTTCGACGCCGCCAGGCGCTTCGACCTGACCGCCGCCGTTGCCCACCGCCGTCGTGCCGTCCGCCGCGACGTACTCGCTGCGCTTGAACGTGGTCGTACGGCCCAGCAGGTCGGTGATCGTGACGATTAACCGGTCGCAAGTCTGGTTCCTTGAGATTGAGAGATGAGGCGTTGACAGGTTGGGCGGGGGTTTCTAGACTGCCTCATGGAACTCGACCTCGCTCCGGAGACGGTCAAGAAGCTCACCGACTTGGCGGCGACCACCGGACGCCGGGCTGACGATCTGGTGCAGGATGCGCTCAGCGGCTACCTCGAAGAGTTAGCGTCGTTGCGAGAGACCCTCGATACCCGCTATGACGATCTGAAGGACGGCCGGGTCCAGCCAATCGACGGCGAGGAGGCACGGCGTCGCTTGCGCGAGCGAAGCGACCAGCGGCGCGCGCGGCCAGCGTGATCGGGTACGCCTTCCACCCGGACGCGTTCGCCGATCTCGATCAACTGTGGGAATTCATCGCCGCGAACAATGTGGATGCCGCCGATCGCGTGATCGCGGAGGTCTTCGACACGCTCGGTACGCTCACCGCGTCACCTCACATCGGTCATCGTCGCCCCGACCTCACGGCCCGCCCCTTACGCTTCCAGCGCGTGCGTGATTACTTGATTGCGTACGCACCTGACGAGCAACCTCTATTGGTCGTGGCCGTGCTTCACGGACGGCGCAATCCACGAGTGATAGCGGCGATTCTCCGCGGCCGCCAGGGAGGCGCGCCATAGCGCCTTCGGCCGGATAGTGACGGACGGTCCGACGCCGGTGCCACGTGTGACAGCATGCGCCGATGCGTCATACCGTGGATTCGCGCCTCCGTGCCGTTCTGATGTCGATTCGACTATTGGGCCAGACCCTTGGCCTGCGGCTCGCGCGCGAGGCGTCAGGTCGTCACGCGGCGGCGGCCACCATCCTCGACTTGCGCTTCGCCCTGGCACGCGCCGACCAGGAGATTGAGTGGCTGACCGCGCGGTTGGCCCGGGTGCCGCCGCGACATCGGCCGCATTACACCCCCACTGAACGCTGGCAGTGGCTCGAATGCCGGCGCCTGCACGGCTGGAGTCTCGACGACACCGCGCGTCACGCGCTCGTGACGGCGACGACCATCGCGCGTTGGGAGCGCGAGGCCACCGCGGCCGATGGTGATCGCCCGCCCATCGCGCGGCCGACGCCGCCTATCCGACGTTTCGCCGATGCCGTCCGTGCGCTGATCCAATTGATGGATCGCTGCGGCGTCGGCGGCAATGCCCTGATCGCACGCACGCTGCTGCGCGCCGGCTGGCGCGTCTCGCCCGAGACCGTGCGCCGAATTCGCCGCGAACGGCCGATCGTCGGGCCGACCGACGCGTGCGGCACGGGTGTGATCGCAACGTGGCCGAATCACGTCTGGTTGATCGACCTGACGAGCATCGGCGGAGTCTTCCGCGCGACCACCTTCCGTCTGGCGGTCGTCCTCGATGCGTTCGCGCGGCGACCCCTCGCCTGGCGGGTGTTCGCGCAGACGCCGACGGCGCGGCAGATGACCCGATTGCTGCAGACCGCGATCGATCGGCGCGGTGGGCCGGTCCGGGTCGATCGCGCTGATCGAACGCTTCTGGCGCACCATCAAAGCCGCGGCCCGTGTGCGGGGTTGGCCGCCGCTCAGCGCGGCGACGCTCCAGGCCCGTCTGCGCCTCTCGCTCGCGTGGTACACCACCGTGCGCCCGCACAGTGCCCTCGACGGCGCCACACCGCACGAGGGGTATCAGGGACGACTACGCGCAGTCGCGGTGCGCGCGCCGCCGCGAGGACGTCGCGGCGACGGCACGCTGGATACACCGTTCACGATCGCCTTCCTCGATCCGGATCGCACCTTGCCTGCCCTCGTTCGTCGCGCCGCCTAATCGACCCGTCCTGTCACCGGAGAGTCGGCACGCTCGACGTGTGCGCGTGCGGCACGCGAACGACGCCGCCACGCCAACAAACGGTCACTTCGTGGTCGGATCCCTGCGGCGAGTGGCGGCACAGCGCCCATCCTGGACGCGAAACGTCCGGATCAATTCCCATTGAGGTAGTACAAGGTAGCACACCGGCCTTCGGCGTCATCCTGGCCGTGATCACCGAGGGCGGATCGTTCGGCAGAAAATCGTTGTTGGAGCCACTGGTGGGCGACAGCACCGATGACGACAGGACTGGCCACCTTGCCACCACGGCCGATGGCCGTCACGGTCCAACTGCCGGGCAGGGCCCACGTCATGGGACCGTCGGGCAATCACTGCGATCGCGTGCGGAACCGGCGACTGCAGGCGACCGTTCTGCTCACTCCGAGTTCAGGGCACGACCGTGATGCTCCACAGGTCCTGAATGCCGGTGATCGCTTCACCGGTGACGCTATCTCGCCAGATCGGAGCCCGCGCCGCTACCTCGGACCATCGAGCTCTTGCCAACCGAAAGTCATGCGCTTCACGCCAGTCAGTGAACCGCTGCAGCTCCTCAAGAAACGCCGAGCCTGACTCACTTCCAATAGGAGTTGATGAATCTCGAGCAGGGCCCCCATCCGACAGCGAATACCGGACCGATGCCATGGTCCCGGCTTTAATGTTTGGTTCCACGGTCCATAGATGCCGCCCATCAATGCGAAACTGAGAGGCTGCAAAGCCCAACTCACCCCAGCGTTTGTAGGCCATGGCGCGCCCTGTGTTGGTTCGACGCGCGCACTTTAGATTTGCGGGAGCGCCGATGGCCAGGGCGACCAATTCAGAACCAAAGAGAGGATCGGCCCAGCGCGACACATCCACCCACAACGGCCAAGCCGACCCACCAGCCGGCACGAAGGTAGGCCCGGCCACCGGTCGCCAACGCCACCACCCAACTCAACACTGAAACGGGCGCCAGCGCCATAGCGGCCAGCTGGGAGAAGCCGTAGACCATCGTGAAGTTCGGACCGAAGGACCGGCCTCCTCTCATCTCTCCTAGGAAGAAGGTCGGTAAGTATACCGCCGCCGCGAGTGCCATCAACACAAACAGCCCAACAGCTACCGGCGAATGGCCAAGATCAGATGTCTCAGCGTTGCTTATTGTTTTAGCCACTTTTGTATCTCCCGGTAGAGAGGAGCCGTCTGAAATACTGCCCTGGACGTTGGATACGTGTGCGAGTCGGTACCGGTCCCCGCTACGTTCGCGTCCACTTCGAAGTCAAAATCGGTACCAATCGCCTTTGTACCCGCCGGCTGGGAAACCGGCTGAAACCAGAAAGCGAGTTCGGCCCATCCCCGTACCAAAGTCGGACTCAGCGTCGTCGGCTGCAGTGTCTCTTCTGTATGCTCGAGTAGTCCAAAGTACTGCACGACTTCACTATCACGTGCGAGACCCAGACCGAAGGGATCCAGAACCGAGACGTGGGGTTTCTGGAACCGTTGATCAAAGGGCCAAATCAAGCCGTCCGCACGCAGGGCGACGTCGTAGGGATTGTATGCGTTCATTGTTGGCACCCGCGACAGGTTGAGCGCAAAAATTCCTTGCCATGGGCTATCCGTAACGGCACCCTCCCGCGTCCAACGCCGAACATAGGCGGCCTCAAGCTGGGACTCCGAAAGATTACCCAGTCCCCGTTGGGCCATTTTCTGGGACCAACGATCGTATAGGCTCAGGCAATCGCCGGTCCGACTGCAAAGGAGCGGATCGGACGGAACTGACCTCGTCGCGACCATCCGGTTCCAACTCTGTTGCCATATCGCATCATCGGGGTATCCGTTGGCAGCGGCGCAACCCGTGCAGTCAACTAGTACGACTTTGTCACTTCGCCAGATTCCCGAAGAAAACGTCGAGTGATCTAAATTGAGGACATTGTACATTTCGCCGAAGTTCAGCGTCCTGGCATCGCCGGGTTTCAACGTCGCGATCGACTGCGACGCGTCTCCGAGCAGCTGCACGCCGCCCAGCGCCGCGGCATCCAGCGTCATGCTGACGTCGTTGGCGATGCCCTGGCCCTTGTTGGTCACCGTCGCATACAGCGTGAACGGTTCGCTCCGGCGCACCACGGTCGGCACCACGAAGCTGACATCGAAGAACGGATTGCGCACGAGCACGCCGCCGGTGGCGCGTCCGGAGACCGCGATCGGGCCGGTGGCCAGTCCGTCGAGCACGCCCTCGATGTCGAAGGCGATCGAGTGGTAGCCCTCGAGGTCGCCCCGGACCAGGAACTCCGCCTGCCCCTGTTCTCCGGGACCAAGCGTCGTGAGGTCGTCGGCGGTGCCGGGCGCGCCGTCGGCACCGACACCCGCGATGGCCATGGTCAGCGGCTGCACGCCATTCACGGTGTCCGCGGGCGATAACGGATCGTCGGCGGAGCCGGCAACCAGGTCCGCGCCCGGTGGCAGGACCAGCGTGCCGGTCAGGTCCTTCACCGTGAGATTGGCGGTGCCCGGCGTGCCGTTGCCGACAAACAGCTGCGCCGAGAAGAACTGCCGCAGGTAGCCCACCTCACCCGGGATCACCAGGACGCTCGGGATCCGGATGTCGTCATCGTCGAAGTTCAGTCCCAACCCGAGCCCGGGCCCCAGCTTGGGGACCTTGAGCATCATTGGGAGGATGCGCGGCGGGCTGATGGGATCCTGGAGGCTGTCAACCCGGAGCTGCGGCAGCGATTGCGGCACGGGCAGGGCCACGCCGTCGCGGTCGAACACCACCGGGAAGGCGACTTTGACTGCCTTGGATTCGAGCAGCAGGCCGAGCGTGAACTCGAAGCCCAGGTAATCGTCGCTGTCGAGGACGATGCCCTTGTCCTTAATCTCCTGGAGGGTCAGCGGCCGCGTCTTCACCGACGTGATGAGGACTTGCTCCACGACATCGATCGGAACGGTGTGCGGCTGGAGATCGAGCAGCGGCCGGTCGCCGCCGACAATCCGCAGGTTGGCCAGTGTGTGCTCGCCCGAGAGGGCCATTACCGGCAGCGGCAACACCAAGTCGGTGGCCGTGCTCGACCCATCGACGGATTGCCAGACGGTCACGGTCTCCCCGAACGACGGCCCCGACAACTCGCCTTCCACGCGGAAGGCGCCCAGCAGGCGGGCCACCGCCCCCGGCGTCACAGGTGTGCCGCCGGCCCGGATCAGAATCCTGAGGCCGGAGGCGACGTTCTTGGGGATGGCCGGCCGCGCGCCGTCGACGGTTGCGCTGAGGCCCACCAGCGCCAGCTCCATCTCGCCGATCTTGCGCAGCGACTGGGCCTCAGGCGCCGCCAGGGCGCCGAGAATCAGGACAAGAGCGAGCGGGAGGATCGCACGCGACCGCATGACCTACTCGCGCATTCTGTGCTGGTCATGCGATCACAAAGGGGCAAACTCTGCGTTCTTTGCACGGTGTTTGCGGCCGTCTTGGCGCGAAACATGCCGATCCGGCCGACGGATCGCAAGAACTGCTACTTCGCCGGGTAGTCGTAGAAGCCGCGGCCGGACTTCTTGCCCAGGTGACCCGCCAGCACCATCCGCTTCAGCAGCGGCGGCGGCGCAAATCGCATCTCGCGGAACTCCTCGAACATGATGTTGGCGATGTAGTAGGTCGTATCGAGGCCGACAAAGTCGAGCAGCGTGAACGGACCCATCGGGTAGCCGCAACCGA
>CAYHCW010000061.1:0-1157 GCA_964355025.1 uncultured Gemmatimonas sp.
TCAATAAGAGGACGCCTGTCTGCTGCTGCGGTGCCGCGCGCACGATGCTGAAGAACGACAGCAGCGCGATGACGATGAGCCCAAGCAGGGCCACGAGACCGTTGAACGCCGGGTACTGTTTTTCGCGATACATAGGAATCACTCGAGGAAGGTGATGCCAATATGATATCACTATGGAATCAAGTTGTCAAATTTTCCTGTAACCATATGTAAGCAAATGACTTACTCATTGGCTCGTGGCACTGTCGAATGCCCTGAAACGGAAGAATATCGAACCGAGGGGCTTGCTCGCGCAGTGATTTTCGCGCCGATTTCATGCATGAGCGCGACGCTGCATCTCGGCTGCCAAGGGTGGAACTACACCGCCTGGGTGGGGCCGTTCTATCCCGATCGCACGCGGCCGGCGGACTTCCTGCCGGTGTATGCGCGCGCCTTCGACACCGTGGAAGTGGATAGCACGTTCTACGCGATTCCCAGCCCGCAGACGGTGCGCGCCTGGGCCTCGCGTGTGCCGGCCGCTTTCACCTTCGCGCTCAAGCTGCCGCAGGAGATCACGCACGAGAACCGGCTGCGGAACTGCGACGACGCGACCCAGCGGTTCTTCGACGTGGCACGCGAACTCGGCCCCAAGCTGGGCCCCGTCCTGATGCAGTTCGGTCCCGACTTCGGGCCGTCGGAGCTGCCCGCGCTGGCGGCCTTCCTGCCCACACTGCCGCGCGACATCAAGATTGCCGTGGAGTTCCGCCAGCGGAGCTGGATCAACGACGGCATCCTGGCGCTGCTCGCCGAGCATCACGTGGCGCTCGCCCTGGTGGACGCGCGGTGGATTCCGCGGTCGATGATGCTCAAGCTCGCCGAGCGTCCCACGTCGGATTTTGCGTACCTGCGGTGGATGGGCCCCAACCGCGACATCGTGGACTACTCGCGCGTGCAGCACGACCGGTCAAAGGAGATCGACGCGTGGCTGAAGGTGATGCCACTGATCGCGAAGAAGGTCAGTACGGTCTATGGCTACGCCAACAATCACTTCAGCGGGCACAGCCCGGCGGATGTGCGGCAGATGCGGCGCGCGCTGGGGCTGAAGGTGGTGGAGCCGGGGCAGTTGGGGGAGCAGCTGGCGCTGTTCTAGGGGCTAGGGGATAGGTGCTAGGTGCTAG
>CAYHCW010000061.1:1257-10170 GCA_964355025.1 uncultured Gemmatimonas sp.
GCTAGGGGATAGGTGCTAGGTGCTAGACAACGGCCGCGAGGGTTCGCTCGCGGCCGTTGGCGTTGCGGTCATGGCCGAGCACGAGTGAGTTGGCCGTGAGTTGCGCCCGCGATGGCGAGTGACCTGCCATCGTGATCGTCATCGGGGAGCCGGTGGACGTGGCGTCGATGAACTTGGTGGGTGTGCCCGCGCCGAGATACTGGAAGGTCCAGTTGGGGGAGCACGGGCGGTGGTGCTGGTGCTACGGTGTCCAGTTGATGACAGGCGTGGGCGCGCCGCCTGTCGCGACCTGGCTGCTCATCGTGGCGTAGGTCTGCAGCATGCTCGTCAGGTTCAACGTCAACAGGCCGCTGCCAAGGCTGGTCGCCTCCAGGTATCGATACGTGTTGACGCTGGGCGTCAGGAAATTCAGCGCACTCATGTTCACGCTGATCGGCGTGGCACTGGTGCTGGTGACCGCGAGCTGAACTTCATTCGCGGTGGCCGTGAAGCCCTGGAACCACGCGTTCGAGAAGGCCGATGTGGCCTTGACGTCGTACACGTCGAGCGCGACCCGCACGAAGTTCAACAGTCCCGTGGAGTTGACGTCGGCAACGTGGAGAGATGCGGCCGTGGCCGCGGGGTACGCGCCATCACGATAGATATTGATGGAGGGGCTGGTGACGGCCGACGTGAGCTTGGTGACGGCCCACACGTCGCTCTTGAGGAACGTGTTGTGCGTGGAGTCGGCGAAATGCAGGATGCCGAAGTGGCCGAGCGTGTTGGTCGCGCCTGGGCCATCGAACCTGATGGAGTTGCTTGCGGATCCCATGCTCGACACGATGGTCGTGTGGTTGCCCGTCGCGGCGAAGGCGGCGGCACTGGCGTAGAAGGTGCTGTCGATGCGCAGCGTGCCATCGGTGAGCAAGCCGTCCGTCGAGCCGCCGGTGAACGAGGCGCCGCCTCTCAGGTTCAGGACGCCCGCTGCGTTGGTCATCTTCAGCCGCCCACCATAGTAGGTGCTGAAGCCGGCATTCATGGTGGCCGTCTGGCCGTTGACGTCAAACGTGATGGGCGTATAGACGTAGTCCCCGACGCTCACGTAGCCGTCAAAGATGGTGCGCCCGATCAGCGTCATGCTCTTGGCGACGCCCGCGCCGAACAGGCGGCCGCGCACCTGCGCATTGCCCCAGAAGTTCGTGTAGGAGCTGATGGCGAGGCCTGTGACCGTGCTCGTGGTGTCGGACGTCCAGTTGCCGTACACATCGAGTGTCGTGAAGCTCGGAATGGTGAGGGCGGCGCCCGGCAGCATCACCATGTCGTTCAAGGCGCCGTTCGCATCGAGTGTCACCGAGGCGCCAGTGTTGATGGTCACGGTGTCATGCCGCGAAGGAATGCCGACCGGCGACCACGTGCCCGGGGTGTACCACGCGCCCCCCGACGCCGCCGTCATGTTGCGCGAGGCGATCCAGCCAGCGATTGCCGCGCCGCCGGTCTTGACGACGAAGCCGCCGTGCGCACCGGGCTTCGGATTCACCATCGTCGCCGTCGCGGCGCCGTTGATCACGAGGTAGTGCCCGGTGGTTGGTGCCGTGCCGAACGCCAGGTTGGTGAAGGTCGGCGCGGCGCCGCCAATGGCGTTCAGCGTCAGCTGGTCGGCGGTCACCGGCGCCGTGACGAAGCTCAAGGAGTCCAGTTGGGTGGCCGTGTTGGCGGAGTCCACCTGAAGGCCGGGGCCGTTGAACTTGAGGCCGACCAGCGTCCCGTCCTTGATGAACAGCTTGTACCCCGATCCGAACAGGTACCGGCTGTTGGCCGCGTCCAGCGCCTCGGCACGGAGGGCATACACGTCCGTACCAAGCGAGATGTCATTGTTCTGGGTGATCCGCAGGACGTTGAATCGCGACGCCGCATAGCCGGGATTGGCGAAGGTCAGCGTGTTGACGACGATGCTCCGCCGCCGGCCGCCGGGCACGGCCGTCTCGACGGCGGCGCGCACTGCCGAGTTGTCGAAGCCATCGGCGGTGAGTTCCGTGATGTGCGTGCCCGTGGGAGCGAACGACTGCGGATCCCCGGATTGCGTGAAGTTGTTGGCGATGCTGAGGAATCCGGCCGTGAGCAGCGTGTCGCTGGCCACCCCGCCGAAGGTGGCGTGGGCGACGAACACGCTGTCGAGTGCCTGCGTCATCTTGAGTCCGCCGCCGGGCTGGACGATGAGCTGGCCGCTCGGCGGGTTGGAGCCATCGCTGACGGTCAGGGTATGGCCATTCACAATCAGCCGTCCCGCGATCACGGCGTTGCCGTTGACCTGCAGGTTGGACTGCAGTGTGACCACGGTGTTGGTGTCGACGAAGATATTGCGCAGGAACCCGGCGTTCAGGTTGCGTGCGCCGCCGCCCGTCATCGCGAGTGTGCCGCCGGTCCCGATGTTGACCGTGGAGGAACCGACGGCGACGTCGCCACGCACCATCAGGGCATTGTTGTCAACGTTGAGGGTGCCGCCGCTGACGGTGAGGTTGTGCACCATGGCCCCTGCCGTCAGCACGATGGACGTGCTCAGCCCGATGGTCACGTCGTCGAACATGCCGGGCACGCCGTTCGGCGACCACGACAACGGGTTGGTCCAGTTGCCGCCGACGCCGACCGACGCGTAGACGCCCGCATTGTTCCAGTTGGAACTGGCCGTCCCGGAGAACGATGCCTTGCCGCCATGCGTCGTCGGGCTCACGGTGCCGCTGAAGTTCACATACAGCGCGTCCGGCGACCCGCCGTCCGTGTCCTGCGCGTCGAGGTACTTGCCCGTCGTCGGCGTCGTCGCAAAGGTCCACGCGCCGGAGAGCGCCGTGATGCTGCCGGCCGTCGGGCTCGCCGATCCCGTGCCCGAACGCTTGATCGCGAACTGCGTGGCCAGCGGGTCCTGGTTGAGGAACGAGACGTGGAAGAGGTCGGTCACCGCCTCGCCATTGTTCAACTCGAACCGGACGCCGTCGAAGACGACGTCGCGGATGTCGGCGCCCTTGGCGACGAGCAGCGGCGAGAACGACGTGTCCGCCCGGACGAAGTGGTTTGCCACGATGCCCGTCTCGAACGACTCGGCGTACACGTCGGTCTTGAGGTACAGCGTGTCGGTGAAGCCGTGGTACAACTCGCCAAAATGCGAACCGGCGAAGCCGCCATTGAGCATGCGCAGCCGCTTGTGCCCGGCGCCCTCGAAGCTCACCGCATGGTTGCCCGTGGCCGCGAACGACTGCGCGTTCGCGCCCGCGCCGCCCGTCTGGAAGGTGCCGGTGGCGCGAATGCCGCCGTCCGTGAGCATCCCCGCCGTGGAGCCGCCGACGAAGAACATGCCGTTGCCGTTGTCGACCGAGAGCGAGTCGAGCGGATTCATCATCTTCAGGCGGCCGCCGCTCGAGGTGAGGAACGGCGCGTTGCTGCCGATCAGGCGCAGTGTGTGGCCGTTGAGGTCGAGCAGGCCGCCGTTGACCGTCACGCTCGCCGTCGTGCGCAGCGAATCGAACAGCAGCTGCGTGCCGCTGATCATCAGGTCGCCCACGCGCAGTTCCCTCGGCAGCGCGGTGACGCTGTCCACCATGAGGCGCGCGAACTTGAACGCGGTGTCGGCGGCCGTCGAGTCGATCACCGCGCCGCCGGTCTTCATCCACACCTGCGACAGCGCGTTCGAGCTGCCCACCACGCCCGATGTCGGCTGGGCGACCAGCTTGCCCTTCACGTTGATGGCCCACCCACCGGACATCAGCACGTCCTTGGCCGCCGAGCCGCCGAAGACGAGGTTCTGGAATCCAACGGTCGTGCTGCCGGGGTCACTGCTTAGCACCTGCGGTGTGGACGCGCTGATCATGGCTACCACGTGCGACCCGCTGGCGTCGAAGGCCGTACCGGTGGACGAGAAGTTCCCGACGACCTTCAGCACGCCCGCCGTGAGCGTTCCCGCTGTGGATCCGCCGCTGAAGTCGATGTTGTTGACCAACAGGGTGTCGGTGACGTCCGTCATGTGCAGACGCCCCCCGTTGATCGTCTTCACGGTGCCCAGCAGTTCCGTGCCGGCGCCCGTGCTGGTGACGTCGAGCATTGCCGTGGCGCCGTCAATCACCACCGAGCCCGAGTACTGCCCCACGGTGCCGATGAGGGTATTGCCGCTGCCCGAAACGCGCACGTTGTTCACGACGCCGTTCAGCATGTTCGGGTTGAGACCCTGCCCGTTGCCGATGTAGATCAGCGTGTCGAGAATCAGGCCGACGCCCGTCGTCACGATGCCCCCGGCCGCCACGCGCGAGAAGCGACGGCCGGTGCCGGCACCGCTGGTGAAGTTCCCGAACGCAATCACAAGGTGACTGTTCAGGGCCGGCAACCCCACCGACACCGAGTCGCCCGTGCCGGAAAAGTCGATGCTGCCCGTCGCCTTCATGGCCGTGTTGATCAGGATGCCGCCCTGACTGACTGACTTGGCCGCCTCGACGTGGCCGAAGCACGACGCCGAGCACGACGCGCCGAACGACGAGTCGGGATTGGCGAAGCTGATGCCCTGGTTTGCCGCCGCGGTGCCGTCGAACAGCACCGTGTGCGGCCATGCCGCCGAAAACGCCTGCGCGTTGGTCGTCTGCGAGAAATTGCCGCGCGCCTTGATGGTGCCGTTCGTCAGCAGGCCGCTGGTGCTGCCGCCGGCAAACGAGATGTCGCCGTTCACGATCAACTGATCGAGGTTCGACGCGTTCTGCATTTGCAGCTTCCCCGACCCCTTGGTGGAGAAGGTGCCCGTGACCGTGACCATCTGGCCGTTCAGGTCGAGCTGGCCGCTGCCGCTGACGATCAGGCTGCCGTTGAGCGTGAACCCGGTGCCCAGCGTCACGGCTCCGCCCGAGACGACGAGCGTCGCCGTCAGTCCCGATGGCACAAAGAGCGAACTGGCCTGCCAGACGTCGAGTGTGTCCACCGCAAACTGGGTGGTGCTTCCCAGTACGAGCGTCGCCGTGCGCGCTGCCTTGCCGGTGCCGATCCAGTTGCCGGCGCCGACGAACGACTCCAGCACTCCCTTGGCGCGAATCGGCGTGTTGAGCGTCACGGCGCCGGTGCCGCTGTTCTTGGCATTGAAGAAGAAGCTCGCCGCCGTCGTGTCGATGAAGCTGACCGTCTTGGCCGCGGCCCCGACGAACTTCGTGAGTCCGCCCGACTGCGCAAACGTACCAGCTGTCTGCGCAAAGTTGCCGCCCAACCGCAGCTCGCCGGTGGTCAGCGCGATGTTGCCGCCGCCGAACGAGCCGCTCCCCGTCACGTCGAACAGGTCGCTCACGGACATCGTGGCGATGGCGCCAGTGCCGCTCGTGATGAGGTTGCCGCCGATGTTCGCCGTGAAGCCATTGGTGCTCAGCGAGCCCGACGCCACCTCGACGTCGCTGGTGAACCCGGTGATGCCGGCCAGCGTGTACGTGCCCTGTACCTTCACCGACGGGAAGCTCGGCCCGACGATGCTGCCCGTCGTACCACCCAGCACCAGCTTGCCCGTGCCGCTGATCGTGCTGAGCGCGCCCGCATTGACGGAACCGTTCACCGTCAGGTTGAACGTGCCGAGATTCAGCGTTGACCCGGGCGCCATGATGAGCTTGGTGATCGTCGTCGCGGCGGCGAGCACCGGCATATTGGTCACCGAGTCGATCTGCACCGAGTCGCCGGCGGCTGGTATGCCGACGGGGAGCCAGTTGGTGCTCGTGTTCCAGTCGGTATTTGTGATGCCCTTCCATTGCTTGCTGAACGCGGTCGCTGACGCGGTGGCGCTAAACGTCAGCGGGCTGCCGGTGAGGCCGGTACTCGTCGCCGTCACCGTCTGCGCGCCGGCCGTTGGGCCGAGCGTCCACTGCGCGCGCACTCGGCCGGCCGTGTCGGTCGTCGTTGTGGTGCCGCCAAGTGAGCCGCCGCCGGTGGCCACGGCCCACGTGACGCTCGTGCCGGCCACCTTGTTGCCGAACGCGTCGGTGACCCGCACCACGAGCGGCGTCGGCAGCAGCTGGTTGGCGGGGCCGCTTTGCGGCGGCGCCGCACCCGAGTCGGCAGACATCTGGCTGGCCGCCGCGACCGTGATGCTGAGCGCCGAGGACGTGGCGTTCGTGAGACCGATGGCACTGAAGACCAGCGTATAGCCGACGCCGACCTTGTTCAGCGACAGGTTGTTGAACGTCGCGACACCGGCGACAGCGGCCTTGGTCGTCGTGCCGCTCAGCGTGCCGCCAGCGGGGTTGGTGCCGATGGCCACCGTGACGTTGTTGACGAATGACGTGACGATGTTGCCCGACCCGTCCTTCGCCACGACCGTGAGCGCGGGGGCAAGCGTCACGCCGGCCATCGCCGCCGCCGGCGGCTGCTGCGTGATGACGAGCTGGGTGGCCGAGCCGACGGAACTGCTGGCACTGATCGTGATCGGCGAGAGCGCGCCGTACGTCGCGGTCATGGCCTGCGGGCCGGTGCCGATGGTCCAGACGATGCGGGCCACGCCGGTGGCGTCGGTGAGTGCGGTCGCACTCGAGAGCGTGCCGCCGCCGCCCGTGACGGCCAACGCGATGCTGGCGCCCTCAATGCCGTTGTCGAGCGCATCGCGCAGGCGCACTTCAATGACGCTCAGCAAGCTTCCGGCGGGCAGCGACTGGCCGTTGCCGCTTACTATGGTCAGCGCGGTGGGCGCCCCCGCAGCCACGTTGAAGGCGGCACTGGTGCCGCTCGTCAGCCCCGGGGCATTGGCCGTAAGCGTGTAGCTGGCACCCTTCTTGTTGAGCGACAAGTCGATGAAAGTTGCGACGCCGGCGACCGCGGTGCGCGTGAGCGTACCCGACAAGGTCGAGGTGCCGGGATTGCTGCCGATGGCCACGCTGACGTCACCGGTGAACGACGTCACCGTATTGCCCACCGCGTCCTGCGCCGTCACCACGACCGAACCCATGGCGATGCCGGCGTCGGCCGTTGAAGTCATCGGACCAAAGACGAGCCTCGCCGCGTTGCCCGCCGTGATGTTGAACGCGGCCGAAGCGACACTCGATAGCGTGCTGCTCGAAAAGAGGAACGTGTATCCAGTGCCTGGCCGGTTCAGCGACAGGTTTGAAAACGTCGCCACGCCATTGACGGCCGTGACCGTCGTCGTGCCGCCAAGCGTCGAGCCGCCGGGGTTGGCGCCGATGGCCACGCTGACGTCGCCGGCAAACGTCGACACGGTATTGCCGAGCGCGTCCTGCGCCGTCACGGCGACCGCCGGGACCACGCTCCCCGCCAGGCCGCTCACCGGGGCCGTGGTCAGGACAAGTTTGGTCGCCACCACGGCGAGCGCCGTGGCGTTGACGGTGATCGGCGACCCGCTAAGGCCGGCAGCCGTCAGTGTCACCGACTGTGCGCCGGCCGCCGATCCGAGCTTCCAACTCGCGCTCACCTGGCCGTTGGCAGCGGAGACCGCACTGGCCGGCGTGACGGTACCGCCGTGTGCCGCCGCAAAGCTCACTGTGATGCCGCCCACCCCGATGCCATCCGCTGCCGCCACCTTGCCGACAATAGGCAGCGGCACGGTGGTGCCGGCCGGCGCCGTCTGGCTGCCGCCCGATACCAGGGACAGCGCCGAGGCCGGCAGCGTGACGGTCACCACGGCGCTGTCGAGGGGGCCGGTGAGCAGCTGCGCATACACCCAGGCGGTGCCGCGACCCACAAAATTGGCGGCGCCCGACGACGGGTCGTTGATGCGCACCACGCCGGGGTCGGAACTGGAGAAGACGACCGGCGTGCCGGGCATGACCGCGCCGGTGGCGCTGAGCGCCTGCGCGCTGAAGGTCGTCGACAAGCCGGCGAGGCCGCCCACGGAGTTGGGTGAGATCACTACCTTGGTGGCCGTCGCTCCGGCGCCCGTGTAGTGCACCGGCACCTGCACCGGCGGCGGGGGCGCGGCGCCGCCGGCGGACGGCAACACCGTGACGGGAAACGGCCCGCCCTTGAAGACCGTATCGCCCGCGGCATTCACATAGCCGAGGTTCAGGCTCAGCGGCACGCCGCCCGCCCCGGTGCTCGGCGGCAGCGGTACGATGAGCGAGAGCGTCAGTTCCGTGGCCCCGGCGGGGAAGTCGACCACCGTATCGAGCGCAATCGAGCCGTCTTCCCGGCGCAGCGTGATGCGCACCTTCTCGAATGCCACCTGGGTCAGGGCCGCCTGCAGCGCCGGGCCGCGCACCGCGGTCTCGTACTGCGGGCTGAACGCGAACGATGCCACGCGCTTGAAGGCATTGACGGTCGTCGAGCCGGGGCCGGTGATCTCGCGGCCGCAGCTGATGAGCGCCACGGCAAGAAAGCCGGCAACGAGGGCAAGGCGGCGGGCGGGTGGCGTGGGAAGCGTCATGGTTTGAATCCGGGATGGGCGCTGCGTACCGCCATCGGCACGCACCCGACCCATCGGTAAGACCAACGACAAAACAAAACGCCGCGAACCTTGGTGCCGACCGGTTCAGCGGACGGTTTCGACTTCAGCACTCTAAGGTATGGACGACCATTCCCGTCCGCGAGGGCGGAGGGCGACAACGGCCTGTGACGTGGGTCACAGGCCATTGTCGCGATCATAGCCCCGGCGCGGCTACGGCCAGCTGACCGTACCCGTACTGGTCTGGATGTAATGCATGCCGCTCACGCCGCCGGTCGGGATCGGGCTGAGGAGGGTGATGTTCGCAGCCCCGGAGTTCTTGAAGAAATGCTTCGACGTGTCGGCACTGAAGCCGGCCAGCGAAAAGTCGAGGCCGCTGAACGTGTAGGGACCACCGGTGCGATTGACTTCGAAGAGCGAGCCGACGAAGCCGGGCCCGAAACTGGCAAATTTGACGTTGCCGAATGTCACACCGGACGTGCCGGTCAGGTTGAGCATGACATTCGAGAACTGCAGAGGGTCGGCGCCCGATTGGTTGA
>CAYHCW010000062.1:0-10085 GCA_964355025.1 uncultured Gemmatimonas sp.
CATGATTTCGCCAAAGAACAGCGCGCCAAGCGTTGACGCGGCGGCAACAAGCCAGGCGCAAAAGACCAGCGTCCACGCTCCGGACATCCTGACCTGAAGACTCAGGTCGACGTGACCATCTGTACGAGGGTTTCGCATTCCCAAAAGTAGCATGCCCGCGGAAGCGGCGCGTGGGGCTCTCGCGGGCGATCGCGGCCGGTCACACCCCTACACGCCTGTCGGCGTTTCCCGCCTTCCGGGTACCGCCTGCCTCGACCTACAATGTGAGCATGTCAGGGGGAACCCTGGCTCTTCTCGCCTCGCCCAACCCGGTCCATGTCCTGGGGCGAGACGGCTTGTCGGCCCGACACGCTGGCTACTCGATCCGGACGATGCCTTGTCCGGTACGCGGGGGCATGCATGCGTGTGACGGTAGTACCGACAACCTGTGACGTTCCCCGCGGCTCGAGCCGTGGTAGGCGACCATGACGCAAACCGCGGTGGTCGCCGTCGGCGGGAATTCGCTCATCCGTTCGGGTGAACAGGGAACCATCGCCGAGCAACGCGCCAACACGCGACGCACGGCCGACGCCATTGTGAAGATCATTGGCCTCGGCTTCAACGTCGTCGTCACGCACGGCAACGGCCCACAGGTGGGCGCGGCGCTGCTGCGGTCAGAGCGGTCGGCCGACCACGTGTACACCCACCCGCTCGACGTCTGCGACGCGACCACGCAGGGCGAAATCGGCTACCTGCTGCAGCAGTCGTTGTACGGGGCACTGGCCGACGCGGGGCTGCACACGCCCGTGGCGACGGTGCTGACGCAAGTCGTGGTGTCGCCGACGGATCCGGCCATGCAGCGGCCGACCAAGCCCATCGGCCCGTTCTATTCGGCGCGCGAGGCGGAGGCCAGGCGCCAGCAATTCGGCTGGCATCTCGTGGAGGATGCCGCCCGGGGATACCGACGCGTCGTGCCGTCACCCGAGCCGGTCGAGATCGTTGAGGAAGACGTCATCCGGCGCCTCGTGGAGAGCGGCGTGCTCGTCGTCGCCGTGGGCGGCGGCGGCATTCCGGTGGTGCGCGTGGCGCACGCCCTCTGCGGCGTCGAAGCCGTCATCGACAAGGACCGGTCATCCGCGCTGCTCGCGTCGCGGCTGCGGTCGGACCTGCTCGTGATCTCCACCGACGCCGAGCGCGTCTGCCTGAACTACAAGCGCCCGGACCAGCGTTCGCTCAGCCGGGTCACGGCCGGCGAACTCGCGCAATACCACGCCGACGGGCACTTCGCGCCCGGCAGCATGGGGCCGAAAGTCGAGTCGGCGCTGCGGTTCCTGGAGCACGGCGGCAAGGAAGTGATCATCACCTCCCACCACCGCCTGTTCGACGCGGTGCGGGGAGATGCGGGGACTCACATCGTGCCTGGGGGAGAACCGCGGCCATGAAACTCGACCACATCATCGAGTCCCAGCAGTTCACCGTCCCGTTCCTGATGGGGCTGTTCGAACGGTCGCGGCAGATGGAGCGCCTGGTTGCGCGCGGCGGCACCAAGGACTACTCCGGCAAGATCCTCGCGTCGCTCTTCTACGAGCCGTCCACGCGCACGCGCTTCTCGTTCGAGGCCGCGATGTACCGGCTCGGCGGCCGCGTGCTCTCCACCGAGCAGGCGCGGTTGTTCTCCTCCGAGATCGAGGGCGAGCAGCTCGAGGATACCATTCGCATCATCTCGTCGTTCTGCGACGTCATCGTGCTGCGGCCCACCGAGGAGGGCGGGGCGCGGCGGGCCGCCGGCGTGTCGCGCGTGCCGGTCATCAACGCGGGCGACGGCAGCAGCGGCCAGCATCCCACGCAGGCGCTGGTGGATCTCTACACGATCTACCGCGAGCGGCGCACGCTCGACGGCCTGACCATCGCGATCGTCGGCGAACTCGACGGCGGCCGTACCGCGCGGTCGCTGGCGTACCTCCTGAGCAAGTTCCCGCGGGTGAAGCTGCACTTCGTGAGTCCGCCCGAGGTGCAGATGCGCCCCGACATCCTGGCGCACCTCGACGAACACGACGTCTGGTACGACGTGCTCCACGACGTCACGCCGATCGCCGGCGACGTCGACGTGATCTACCAGACGCGCATCCGTCCCGAACGGGTGGCCGATCGCGCGGGGCTCACGCGTTATGCCATCAACGCGCAGTTGCTGCGCACGATGAAGCCCGACGCGATGATCCTCCATCCATTGCCTCGCACGGTCGAGATCGACAAGGACGTCGATGCCGACCCGCGGGCGCTGTACTTCCAGCAGGCGGCCAACAGCCTCTTCGTCCGCATGGCGCTGTTGACCCTGCTCTGGGACCTCGAATAGAAGTCGCCCATCCTCCACCGGTATCGTCTGTATGAAAACGACCCTTACGCGCAGCCAGGAATTCATCGATCTCGAGGAGCAGTACGGCGCCCACAACTATCACCCGCTGGACGTCGTCATCGAGCGGGCCGAAGGCGTGTGGGTGTACGACGTGGACGGCAATCGGTATCTCGACTGCCTGGCCGCGTACTCCGCCGTCAACCAGGGCCACTGCCACCCGCGCATTCTCGAGGCGATGCTGGCGCAGGCCGCGCGCGTCACGCTGACCTCGCGCGCGTTCCGCAACGACCAGCTCGCCCTGCTCTACAAGGACCTGCACGACCTCACCGGCATGGACATGTCGCTGCCGATGAACTCGGGCGCCGAAGCGGTGGAGACCGCGCTGAAGGCGGCGCGCAAGTGGGGCTACACGGTGAAGG
The DNA here is from genome assembly GCA_964355025.1 of uncultured Gemmatimonas sp. Classification (GTDB taxonomy): domain Bacteria; phylum Gemmatimonadota; class Gemmatimonadetes; order Gemmatimonadales; family Gemmatimonadaceae; genus PNKL01. Next base: position 2,752 of record CAYHCW010000062.1, read on the forward strand.
GCATCCCGGCGGACAAGGCGGAGATCATCGTCTGCCACGGCAACTTCCACGGGCGCACCATCAGCATCATCAGCTTCTCCAGCGAGGCCCAGTACAGAAACGACTTTGGTCCGCTGACGCCGGGCTTCACGGTCATTCCCTTTGGTGATGCCGCGGCGCTCGAGGCGGCCATCACGCCGAACACGGCGGCGTTCCTCGTCGAACCCATCCAGGGCGAGGCGGGCATCATCATTCCGCCGGCCGGCTACCTCAAGGCAGCCGAAACGATCTGCAGGCGGAACAACGTGCTGCTGGTCGCCGACGAGATCCAGTCGGGACTTGGCCGCACCGGCCGGCTCTTCGCCCATCAGTGGGACGGCGTCGATCCGGACATGGTGATCATTGGCAAGGCGCTCTCGGGAGGCTTCTACCCGATTTCCACGGTCCTGTCGCGCCGCGAAGTGCTCGGCGTGTTCAAGCCCGGCGATCACGGCAGCACGTTTGGCGGCAACCCGCTGGCCTGCGCCGTGGCCCGCGCGGCGCTCCGGGTGATTGTCGACGAAGGGCTCATTGAACGGTCCGACGAACTGGGGGCGTACTTCCTCGGCAAGCTCCGCACGCTCCGGAGTCCACTCATCAAGGACGTGCGCGGACGCGGCCTGTGGATCGGGGTCGAGCTGACGGTGCCGGCCCGGTCCTTCTGCGAACGGTTGAAGGAGGAGGGAGTGCTCTGCAAGGAGACGCACGATCGCGTCATCCGCCTCGCGCCGCCGCTGGTGATCACGCGAGAGGAGATCGACTGGGCGTTCGCGCGCATCAAGAAGGTCATCGAAGGTTAACCGACAACCGGGCGAGTGAATGAAACGCATACGCACCGTACTCATGGGCGCCGCCGGGCGCGACTTCCACAACTTCAACGTCGTGTACCGGGAGGATGCCCGGTATGAGGTCGTGGCATTCACCGCCGCGCAGATTCCCAACATCGACGGCCGCCGCTACCCGGCGTCGCTCGCCGGCAAGCACTACCCCAAGGGGATCCCGATCCTCGCCGAGAAGAACCTCGAGTCGATCATCCGCGCGCAGCAGGTGGACGAGGTGGTCTTTTCGTACAGCGACGTGCCCTATACCTACGTGATGGCGTGCGGCTCGATCGTCAATGCCGCCGGGGCCAGCTTCAAGCTGCTCGGCGCCGCCGAGACGATGCTGGTGAGCACCAAGCCGGTGATTTCGGTCTGTGCCGTGCGCACCGGCTCCGGCAAGAGCCAGACGACGCGCCGCATTGCCGGCATTCTCCAGGCGGCCGGCCTCAAGGTCGCCGCCATCCGGCACCCGATGCCGTACGGCGACCTGGAGAAGCAGCGTGTGCAGCGGTACGCGTCGATTGCCGACCTCAAGAAGCACAAGTGCACGATCGAGGAAATCGAGGAATACGAACCGCATATCGTCAGCGGCACGATCATCTACGCGGGCGTCGATTACGGCGACATCCTGGCGCAGGCGCAGGCCGAGGCCGACATCATCCTGTGGGACGGCGGCAACAACGACACGCCCTTCTACGCGAGCGACCTGCACATCGTGGTGGCCGATCCGCTGCGCGTGGGCAATGAACTGCTGTACCACCCGAGCGAGACCAACCTGCGGCTCGCCGACGTCGTGATCATCAACAAGGTGGACACGGCCGACATCAGCGCCATCAACGCGCTGCGGCAGAACATCCGCAGCGTAAACAGCCGCGCCGTCATCATCGACGCCGCCTCGCCCATCGTGGTGGATCACCCGGAGTACATCACCGGCAAGCGCGTGCTCGTGGTCGAGGACGGCCCGACGCTGACGCACGGCGAGATGAAGTTCGGCGCGGGTGTGGTGGCGGCCGGCAAGTTCGGCGCGTCCGAAATTGTTGATCCGCGCCCGTGGACGGTGGGGACAATTAGTGACACCTTCAAGAAGTACCCGAACATCGGCACGCTGCTTCCGGCCATGGGCTACGGGGACAGACAGGTGAAGGATCTGGAGACGACGATCAACAAGGTGCCGTGTGACGCGGTCGTCATTGGCACGCCGATCGACCTGAGCCGCCTGATCAAGATCAGGAAGCCGGCCGTGCGCGTGCGCTACGAGTTGCAGGAGATCGGCAAGCCCGACCTGCCCGAGGTGCTGGCGCCGTTCCTGAAGCGGAAACGCAAGTGACGTCTCGCCGCCGGCGCCGATGGACCTCGCCCCGCCGCTAGACGAGGCGGGGCGGGTTGCCCGCACGCTCGCCGCGCTCCGGGGCCTCGGCCTCGAGCGCGTCGAGTCTCCGGACCTCGCGTTCAGCGCGACGCGCATGGACGCGGCGCTCTGGCAGGTCACCGCCGAACGGCCGGCAATGGGCACGCTCGTGTCGGTCACGGCGCTCGGCGGATCGCGCGAGCAGTTGGAAGAAACGATCGGACGTTCGTTCGAGGCGATGCAGCGGCTCATCGGCCTGCTTACCCGCTTTGACGGCGCATCGCCCGTCTCGGTACTGAACGAGACGGGCCGGCTGGACGGACCGCCGCCCGAGGTGCGCGAGGTTGTCACCCACGCCCTCGACTACCACCGGACCACGAGCGGGGCGTTTGACGTGACGGTGGCCCCGCTGGTGGACCTGTTCTGGGACCGCCTGGTGCGCGAGGCACCGGTGGAGCCGACGCCGGGGGAAGTGGCCGAGGCGCGGGAGCGCGTCGGGTCCGGGCACGTCGTGCTGACGGAGCGTCGCCTTGGCCTGGGGCGACCAGGCATGCGACTGACGCTCGATGGCATCGCCAAAGGGTACATCGTCGACGCCATGTGCACCGAACTCGACCGGCGCGGCGTGCGGCGCTACCTCGTGAATGCGGGCGGCGACATCCGCGCGCGCGGCACGAATGCCGACGGCCGCCCGTGGACGATTGCCGTCGAGCATCCGTGGCGCCGCGGCGACTACCCCGACGCCATTGCCCTCACCGACGCGGCCGTGGCGACGTCGGGGAGTTACGAGCGCTTCTTCGATCCTTCGCGCTCGTACCATCACATCGTGGATGCGGCGACGGGGCGCTCGCCGGTCCACTGCAGCAGCGTCTCGGTGATCGCACCCACGGCGATGGCGGCCGATGCGCTGGCCACCAGCGTGTTCCTGATGGGGCCCCGCCGCGGGGTGGCGTTCGTCGATGCGCTGCCCGGCTGTGCGTGCCTCATTCTCGACCAAGAAGGCCTCCCGCATCGATCTCGTACCTGGCGCAGTGCAACACCCCTGAACGGAGGCGGCGAAACGTCATGACCCACGCGACGACTGAAGCCCATTACGGGCGGTACTCGGGCTTCCAGGTGACGACGCTCGTCGCCCTGCGGATGCTCATCGGCTGGCACTTCTGCTACGAAGGCATCGCCAAGCTCCTCAACCCGTACTGGACGTCGGCGGGGTACCTGGCCGGTTCGCAGTGGTTCCTGAAGGAGGAGCTCATCAACCTCGCCTCGAATGCCACGGCGGTCACGGTGGTGGACGTCGCCAACCAGTGGGGCCTCGTGGCCATCGGCCTCGGCCTGATGCTTGGCGCGCTGGCGCGTCCGGCGGCGATTGCCGGCGTGGTGCTGCTCGCGCTGTACTGGATGGTGGCCCCGCCATTCGCCGGCGTCACGTATCCGATGCCGGCCGAGGGGAGCTACGTGCTGGTGAACAAGGTGCTCGTCGAACTGGGCGCGCTGCTGGTGGTCGTGGCGTTCCCGACGAGCAACGTGTATGGACTCGACCGGTTCCTGCCCTGGACACGTACCGCGACGCCGGCCGCTGCTGCAGCGGCCAAGGCCTAAGGGGGATCAGATGAGCGACGATCGGAAGTCGGACGCCGGCGCCGAGCCGCCCGCACGCGGTGGCTGGAGCAACATCACCCGGCGGGGGATGCTGCAGGCGCTGGTCTCGGTGCCGGTGCTGGGTGGCTTCGCCTACAACATCCTGAAGAAGAAGGCGCTGGACGACGCCCGGAAGGCGGCGGTCCTGTCGGAGCTGGGCGTCACCGAGGGCGGTCCAGCCGTGATTCCCAGCGCGGTGTCCCGGTCGCCGGGCAAGCGCATCAGGCTCGGCATCATCGGGGTGGGCGGCGAGGGCGAGTCGTTGCTGCGCCACGCCGGGTTCGCGCATCCCGACTGGATTGCCGAGGCGCGCAAGGCGCTGGTCGAGGACCCGCGCGACAAGCAGCTCGAGGTGTACCTCAACCAGGAGGACCTCAACGTCATCTTCACCGGGGTCTGCGACCTGTTCGACGTGCGGGCCGAGCGAGGCATCGCCGCGTCAGCCGTGGACGTGCGTCCTCAGGGTGCGCCGGCCAACCCGCCGGCTCGTCGCTTTCGCACGTACACCGAGATGCTCAAGAGCGGCGAGGTGGACGCCGTCATCGTGGCGACACCGGACCATTGGCATGCGCGCATGTGCCAGGACGCGGCGGCGGCGGGCATCCACGTGTACTGCGAGAAGGCGCTGACGCGAACGGAAGAGGAGGCGCACGCCGTCTACGAGGCCGTGACGAAGTCGAAGATCGTCTTTCAGCTCGGGCACCAGAACCGGCAGTCGGAGGCGCACAACAAGGCGCGCGAGGTGATTGCCGCCAACATCCTCGGACCCATCACCCTGGTGGAGGCCACCACGAACCGCAACAGCACGTGGGGCGCCTGGGTGTGGGAGATCCACAAGGATGGCAATCCGGAGACGATCGACTGGGCGCAGTTCGAGGCGCCGGCGGCGCACAAGGTGCCGTTCAGCGCGGAGCGCTTCTTTCGCTGGCGCTGCTGGTACGATTACGGCACGGGGCTGGCGGGCGACCTGCTGTCGCACGAGTACGACGGGGTGAACCAGATTCTCCAGCTCGGCATCCCGCACGCGTGCGTGGCAACCGGCGGCGTGTACCACTTCACCGACGGCCGTGACGTGCCCGACGTCTTCCAGGCCGCATACGAGTATCCGGACCGCAAGCTGACCTTCGTCTACAGCGCCACGCTGGCGAACGGCAACGACCGTGGGCTGCAGTTCATGGGCCACGACGCCACCATGAAGGTGGGCGGGACGCTCAGCGTCACGGCGGACGGCGAGTCGACGCGGTACAGGAAGAAGATCGACGAGGGCGTCATCGACACGTCGCAGCCGATGTTCACCTACCGGCCCGGGTTCAAGGGCATCGACGCGGTGACGTCGGCGACGATGCAGTACTTCGCCAGCCGCGGCCTGTTGTTCACGTACCGTGGCGGGCGGCGGATGTCGGCGTACCACCTGATGGTGCAGGAATGGCTGGACGTGATCCGGAACGGCGGCGAGACGAGCTGCAACATCGAACGGGCCTTCGAGGAGGCGATCACGTGCCATATGGCGACGCAGTCGTACCTCGAGAAGCGGCGTGTCACGTGGGATCCGGTGCGGCGGCGCATCGTATAGGGGAGGTGCAAGCTCGCTTGCCCGGGGCGCGGAGTCGGTACATACTCCGCGCACCTCCTATGCACGCACAACACCCCGCACTTCCCGACGTCGCCGCGATGCGCCGGCAGTACAATCTGGGCGCCCTGCGCGAAGCGGACATGCACGCCGACCCGATGGCGCAGTTTACCGCCTGGTTCCGCGATGCCGTGGGCTCGCAGATGCTGGAGCCGAATGCCATGAGCCTCGCGACGGCGTGGCCCGACGGCCGGCCGCTCCTGCGGACGGTGCTGCTCAAGCACTTCGACGAGCGCGGGTTCGTGTTCTACACCAACCTGGAGAGCCGCAAGGCGCGGCAACTCCGGGAGAACCCGCAGGCGGCACTGCTCTTTCCGTGGCTGCTGCTGGAGCGCCAGGTGATCATCACGGGGGCGGTGACGCGGCTCTCGATGGCCGAGTCGGTGAAGTACTTCTTCACCCGCCCGCGCGACAGCCAGCTGAGCGCCTGGGCGTCGAACCAGAGTTCGCCGATTTCCTCGCGTCAGGTGCTCGAGCAGGAATGGGCGGCGATCAAGCGCAAGTTCGCCGCGGGTGAGGTGCCGATGCCCGACTTCTGGGGCGGGTTCTGCGTGGTCCCGGAGACCATCGAGTTCTGGCAGGGCGGGGCCGACCGGCTGCACGACCGGATCCTCTATACGCGCGACGGCGCCGGCGCGTGGAGCATCGGGCGACTCGCGCCGTAGGGGCGACGGCCCTGCACTCGCAAGGGCAGGAAATACCCTACGCAACGTCAGCGGGCTCTCGATAGGCGCGCCGGGTAACGCATCATATCGTTCCTGCGTCCACTCTCTCTCCGTTCAATAGAGTTGAGTGGTGCCGAGGGATGATTACTGATGAAGACCACGAATCGCCGTTCGTTTCTCAAGGCCAGCACGGCCATCGGCGTGGCGGTAACGGGACTGACGCCGGCTGAGGCGCACGCGGGCCCGCGCAACGTCCTGTCGCCCGGCCGGATGGGCGTGCTGGTGGACACGACGGTCTGCATAGGGTGCCGCAACTGCGAATGGGCGTGCAAGACGGCGCACGGCCTCGAGACGCCGCCGATTGAGGCGTACGAGGACAAGACCCCGTTCGACACGATGCGGCGACCGGACGACACGGCGCTGACCGTCGTGAACCGGTACGCAAACCCATCCAATCCGGAGCAGCCGTACGGGGTGAAGGTCCAATGCATGCATTGCGACCATCCCGCGTGCGTGTCGGCGTGCATCGTCGGTGCAATCTCCAAGGAGGAGAACGGCGCCGTCATCTGGGACACCGACAAGTGCATCGGCTGCCGGTACTGCATGGTGGCGTGCCCGTTCCAGATTCCGGCGTTCGAATACCACAAGGCGCTCAACCCGCGCATCATGAAGTGCGATTTCTGCGCCGAGCGCCGTGCCGCGGGCCAGCTGCCGGCGTGTGTGGAGACGTGCCCGGTGGAGGCGCTGACCTACGGACCGCGCGAGGAGCTGGTGCGCGTGGCGAAGGACCGCGTGCGGCGGATGCCCGACCGCTACCAGGCGCACGTCTTCGGTGAGTTCGAGGTGGGTGGCACCGACTGGCTGTACATCGCCGGCACCGACTTTGCCTCCCTGCAGTTTCCCAAGCTCGAGGCGCAGCCGGCACCGGGTGTCTCGGAGAGCATCCAGCACGGGATCTTCGCGTACTTCGTGCCCCCGGTGTCGTTGTACGCCCTGCTTGGCGCGATGATGTGGACCGCGCGCCACCGCAGCGACGACGAGGAGACCTGACCATGCAGCACTTCGAACGCCCGATGCCGATGACGAAGCCGTTTCTGACGCCCGGTGTCATCGTGTTGCTCCTGCTCGCCGCCAACGGCCTGGTCTTTCTCGCCGGGCGGTTCCTGTTCGGCATCGGCGTGCCATGGCGGGCCCGCTGCGGGGGTTTCCTCGAT
>CAYHCW010000063.1:0-10072 GCA_964355025.1 uncultured Gemmatimonas sp.
GTTCTACGACGGATGGACGCCGACCTACATGTTCTTCATCGCCCACGCGCACAACGCCGTGGGGCGCTTCTACGAAGCGCAGAGCTACGGCCCCGACAACTACGTGGTGCGCCCGCCGGCGACGACGACCAGCCGCGAGTGGTTCCGGCCCAACCCGCCGCTCGCCACGATCAACTGGGGGCCGCGCAACAACACCAACATCCAGGAGTCGGCCATCCTGCTCTCGCTGAGCCACGTGGCCAAGAACCGCTCGTTGTACCTCGAAAACTACTGGCTCAAGAACAAGCGCTCGGTGGACAAGGGGAAGAACGGCCCCACCTACGCGTGGGTGATCCCCGCCGGCCAGAACAAGAAGGCCGACGCGGCCGACGCGGTGAACGACCTCAAGACGCAGGGGCTGGAGTTCCACCGCGCCACGTCGGCCTTCAAGGCCGGCACCGTGGACGTGAAGGCGGGCGACTACATCATCCGCGCCGACCAGCCGTATCGCACGCTGGCCGACATGTATTTTGCGCTGCAGAACTACGCGGTGGGAAACCCGGCACCCTACGACGACACGGGGTGGACGTTCCCGCTGATGCGCAACCTGACCATCACGCCGGTAAGCGACAAATCCATCCTCACGCAGGCCATGACGCCCATCACGGGTGAGGTCGTGGCCGCCGGCGGCATCGAGGGAACCGGCGGCACGATCGTCGTGGCCGCCACCAGCGACAACAACCTGGTGACGTTCCGCTTCAAGAACGCCGACGTGAAGATGCAGGCCGCCGAGGAGGACTTCGAGGCGGCAGGACACAAGTTCGTCGCCGGTTCGTTCATCATTGCCAATGCCGATCGCGCCAAGCTGGAGCCGCAGCTCAAGGCCCTGGGCCTGAGCGGGTACGCGATGGCCAGCGCGCCGGCCGTGAAGTCGCACGATCTCGACGTGCCCCGCATCGGCTACATGCACAGCTGGACGCGGACGCAGGACGAGGGGTGGGTGCGCGCCGCGCTCGACCACTATGGCGTGGCGTACACGTACTTCGCCGACCAGTTGCTGCGCTCGACGCCGAACCTGCGCGCCAAGTACGACGTGATCATCTACCCGCACGTCAGCGGCACGCCGCAGTCGATGGTGGCGGGGATGCCGTCGACCGGCTCGACGCCCCTGCCGTACAAGAAGTCGGCAGAGACGCCGAACCTCGGCTTCGTGGACTCGAGCGACGACATCCGCGGCGGCATGGGCTTTGACGGGTTGATGAACCTGTACAAGTTCGTGCAGGAAGGCGGCACGCTCATTACCGAGGGAGCAACCTCCACGATCTTCCCCGACTACAACCTGACGCCGGGCGTTACCATCGAGACGCCGGCGGAACTGTTCGTCCGCGGCTCCATCATGCGCGGCATCATTGCCGACAAGCGGAGCCCGCTGGCGTACGGCTACAGCGGCACGCAGGTGCCCGTGTACTTCAACACGGCGCCGGTGCTCAACGCCGGCGGCGCGCGCGGCGGCTTCGGAGGGTTCGGCCGTGGCTCGGCGCAGAGCCAGAACACGAATCCGATGGCGACGCCGCTGAAGCTGTCGCCGTGGGAGCCGGCGACGGCCGGTGGTGCTGCCACGGTCGGTGCCGCAGCCGCTGGCCCGGGCGGACGTGGCGCCGGTGGCGGTGGCGGCTTTGGCGGCGGCGCCGTCGCATCGGGCGAGCGCCCGCGCGTCGTGCTGTCCTTCCCCACCAGTGCCGACGACATGCTCCTCTCGGGCACACTCGCCAACGGCCAGGCACTCGCCGGACGCGCACAGCTGGTGGACGCCCCGCTCGGCAAGGGCCACGTGGTGATGTTCGCCATTCGTCCGTTCTGGCGGTGGCAGACCCAGGGCACGTATTCGTTCGGCTTCAATGCCATCATGAACTGGAACGACCTCGACGCCGGCAAACGCTAGCGGGCCGCAGGGGTCCCTTACGAAGACCGGAGGAGCACCGAGGACCGGAGCACGGCTATTCAACGGGGGCGTGGCGGACAGTCGTACTCTCCGCCACGCCCCTTTGAATTGCTTCCGCCATTCGCATATGCTACGTCAGTCGCCGTTCCCGCACTCGCAGACCGCCCTCCCTTTGCCCCCAACGCCGAGCCCCTCAATGCGCCACCGCTCACTCCTGCCGCGCACGTGCGCCATGGTCGCCGTCCTCACCCTCTCCGCCTGCCACCTGTATGGCCGGGCGCCCAAACGGCCCGTGCAGGTGACGACGGCCAACGTGGCGCTGGGGGATTCCTTGTTCAACAACGGCGGCTGCCAGCGCTGCCACGGCAAGGGCGGCGTGGGCGCGGCCAACGCGCCGGCCCTTGACGGCAAGAAGTGGCTCCAGCTCCAGGCCGGCAGCTACGACGAGATCGTCAAGATCATCACCGATGGCGTGCCGCAGGCGGCCATCAAGGACCCGACGCACCGCTTCAACATGCGCGCGCGCGGCGGCCCGATGAACCTTACCGATGCCCAGGTGCAGGCGGTGGCCGCCTACGTCTGGACGCTGTCGCACAAGTAGTCACGAGAGGGCAGTCGGTGCAGGGTACGGGGTGCGGGGAGCACCCCGATACCTTTGCCCCCGCACCATCGTCCTCCCAGTGATGCTCGACTCTCTCCGCCACTACATCCGCCAACGACGGTTGGTGGAGCTTTCTGCCGTGCGCTCCGACGCGCCCACGGAGTCGCCCCACGACGAGATCCAGCTGGCCGCCTCGGCGCTGCTGCTGGAACTTGCGTATGCCGACGGGGACTTCAGCGCCGCTGAACGCGCGCACATCGAGTCCGCGCTCAGCCGCCATTTCAACCTCGACCTCAGCGGCGTGCAGGGGCTGCTCTCCCTCGCCGATGAAGAGCGCCGCCGGTCCATCGACCATTTTCAGTTCACGCGGCTCCTCAAGGAGCACCTCGACACCGGCCAGCGCGTGGTGCTGGCCGAGGTGATGTGGGGCGTCATCCTGGCGGATGGCCGCCTTGAGGACCGCGAGGGCGTGCTGCTGCGCAAGATCGCCAGTTTACTCGACGTGGAGCCGGGCTACCTGACGGAGGCGCGGCGACGCGCCACGCCCCCATCGACTGGCCGCTGAACCCTACATTCCGTCCGTGTTCCTGATCAGTCGCTCAAAGAACTTGATGGCCGTGACGTAGCCGGCCACCCCGACGCGCTCGTTGGTGCCGTGGGCACGCTGGAGCGCATCCGCCGGCATGGGCGCGGCAAGAAACCGGAACGTCTGGGTGCTGAGCTCCGACCAGATGCGGGCATCGGTGCCGCCGACCACGAGGTACGGCGCCACCACGAGATTCGGGTCGGGCAATATCTCGCGCAGCGACTTCTCGAGCACCTTGAAGCCGGCGCCGTTGGGGTCGCTCACGGCCGAGGGCTCCGACCTGAAACCGACCGCCTCGATGGCCACCGCCGTATCCCCGACGATCTGACGTACGCGCTCGGTGACGCTGGCGATGCTCTCGCCGGGACGAATGCGGAAGTTCACGGTGGCCCGGGCGTCGATGGGCAGCACGTTCGTCTTCACACCACCGGCGACGATCGTGACGGCCGTCGTCGTGCGCAGCATGGCGGCACCCGACGGCTTGCTGGCCACGCCCTTGTTCACCAGCGTACCAAAGAGCCAGAGGTTGCTCAGCGCCAGCCGCTGACCATAGGGCATGCCGCCTCGAACGCGCTCCATCATGGCCTTGGTGGGCCCATCGAGCACCAGCGGGAACGGCGACGCTTCGAGTCGCGTGATGGCCGTCGCCAGCTGGCCGATTGCCGTGTGGGCCGGCGGAGTGGACGAATGACCGCCGGCACCCTTGACGCTGAGTTGCAGCGACAAGAAGCCCTTCTCCGACGCACCGACCAGCGCGACGGTGCCGGTCGTGCCGAGCATCGCACCGGGTACCACGGCCCCGCCCTCGTCGACCACCAGCGCCGGCGCCTTGAGGCCCCGCTTGACCAGCGTCTCCTTGAGCGCGCGCGCGCCGCTGCCGCCCACTTCTTCATCGTGGCCAAACGCGAGATAGATCGTGCGTGTGGGCTGGAACCCGCCGCGCAGCGCGCCTTCGGTCGCCTCGAGCACGGCCATCACCGACACCTTGTCGTCGAGTGTGCCGCGTCCCCACACGAAGCCGTCGGCGATGACACCGCCAAATGGCGGCTGCGTCCACTTCGCCTCCGTGCCCGGAATCACGGGCACGACGTCGAGGTGTCCCATCAGGATCACCGGCGCGAGCGCCGTGTCGGTACCAGTCCACGTGTACAGCAGCGAAAGACCCGCCACGGTTTCGCGCGCGAGCCTGGCGTGCACCAGCGGGAAGCTCGTGCGCAGGTGCTCGTGCAGCGCGCGGAAGGCCGCGCTGTCGGCAGTCTGCGTGCCCTCCTCGTAGCTGATGGTCGCAAAGGTGATCGCCTTCGCGAGGCGCTCAATCGCACCCGCCGAGTCCACCGACACGGCCACCTGGGGCACCGCGGACGTGGTGGCATCCTGCGACACGCGCGCGGTGTTGACCACGAGCACGAGGACGAGCAGGGCAACAAGGCCGAGGAGCGCGAGGAGGATCTTCTTCATGGGAGGGAGTGGGGTCAGGCAAATAGTGGCACGGCAACGGGAGCGACGCCATACGCGCCGCCCCCCGGCGTCTCGATGGTCAGCACATCACCAGGGTGCATCTCAATGCGGCACTTCGCCGGCAGCGGCTCGCCGTTGAGCAGGTTGCGCCCGGTCGCCCCGTCGCCGCCCCCGTGCGAGCCGCGCGGCGCGCGCACGCGGCGCTCGGTGAGCAGGGTCACGGTGCACCGTTCGAGCACGCGGTAGCGGCGAATGACTCCGTCTCCACCGTCTTGTGTGCCCCTGCCCCCTGAACCCCTTCGCACGGCGTACTCGTCAATCCGCAGCGGGTACGCCTGTTCCAGCGATTCAATGGGCGTGTTGCGCGTGTTGCTCATTCCCACGTGCACCGCACTCGGCCCTGGCCCCTTGGCGCTCGCCCCCTGCCCGCCGCCCAGCGTCTCGTAGAACGTCCAGCCCGCGCCGCCGAACGTGACGTTGTTCATCGTGCCCTGCCCCTGCGCCGGTGCGGCCACGCCGGCATTGGCCAGCGCGGCGAACAGCAGGTCGGTGATGCGCTGGGAGGTTTCCACGTTCCCCGCCGCCACGGCACTGGGCCACTTCGCGGCCAGCACGCAGTCGTCGGGCGTCACGATCTCGATGGCGCGCGCAATGCCGTCGTTGGTGGGCACGTCGTCGTCGAGCAGCGAACGCAGCACGAACAGCGCGGCCGCGCGCGTGACGGCCACGGGGCAGTTGACGTTGCCACGCACCCGGGGGCTGGTGCCGGCGAAGTCGAGCCGCAGCCGTCCCTCGCGCACCTGCAGGCGCACCCGCAGCGGCACCAGGTCGTCGCTGACGCCGTCGCCCTCAAGAAAATCCTGTGCCTCTGCCTCTATCTCCCCCAGCTCGAGCAGCCGCGCCACCGCGCGACGCTCAGAGTAGTCGAGTAGCGCCAGGGCGCCGGCTTCCACGTGCGCCACGCCCTCGCGCGCGCGCAGCGCGCGCCAGCCCGCCGCGCCCGCGTGGCACGCCGACTGCTGCGCCGCCAGGTCGCCGCGGCGCTCCTCGGGCGTACGCACGTTGGCCAGCACGAGGCCAAGGATGGACTCATCGAGCACCCCCTCGGCGACCAGGCGCACCGGCGGCAGCACGAGCCCTTCCTGCACCAGTTCGGTGGCGCCAAACGGCATCGACCCGGGGCTCATGCCACCCACGTCGGCGTGGTGCGCGCGCACCGCCGCATAGCCGGCAATGCGCCCGTCTTCGTTGATGGCCTCGACCATCGTGAGGTCGGGCAGGTGCGAGCCGCCGTGGTAGGGATCGTTGAGGAGAAAGACGTCGCCGGGGCGCGGAGCGCGCGCGCGCACGGCGCGCACCGCCTCGGGCATCGCACCCAGGTGCACTGGAATGTGCGCCGCCTGCGCAATCATCCGTCCATCCGCATCAAAGAGTGCGCACGACGCGTCGCGCCGCTCGCGAATGTTGGGCGACAGCGCGCCGCGGGTGAGCACGGCGCCCATCTCCTCGGCGATCATCGCCACGCTCGAGGCAAAGACGCGGATGGCCAGGGGATCGAAGCCGCTCATCGCGCGCGCTCCAGCAGCCAGCCGCCCACCGGCAGCGCGTGCGCCGTCCAGCCGCGCGCCACGAACACGGTGGCATCGGGCAGCGTGATCACGGCCTCGCCCGCCACCACCGCGTTGCACGTCGTGCCGTCATCGAGCAGCGCCTGCGCGTTCCAGGTGGGCGTGCCGTGCCTCGCAAAGCGCACGCGCTCGGCGTGCGCGCTGGCCGTGTGCCGCATGGCGACGACTTCCACGTCGCGGTCGAGCACGAACCCGTAGCGCACCTCGTGCCGAGCCCTGAAGTGCGAGGCGATGGACGCGCCGTCGTCGCCCGGCACGAAGGGCACGTCGAGCTCGTACCCCTGCCCCACGTATCGCACGCGCGCCGTCCACGCGCGCACGGCGCCTTCCACCTGGGCGGCGAGCGCGGCCGCCAGTTCCTGCACGCGGCCCGCATCGAGTGCGCTGGTGCGGCGCATCACGCTGGTGGCGGCCTCGCGCCGCTCGGGCGCCATGGCCAACCCCAGCGCGCTGAGCACCCCGGCGTGCGGCGGCACCACCACGCGTGCGGCGCCAATGAGGTCGGCCAGCGCGCAGGCGTGCAACGGTCCGCCGCCGCCGAACGCCATCAGCACGCAACTGCGCGGGTCGATGCCGCGGTCGACGCTCACGCGCCGCAGGGCCCGCGCCATTTCGGCATCGGCGATGTTCACCATCGCGCCCGCCGTACGCTCCATCGTCACACCCAGCCGCTCCGCCAGCGCGCGTATCGCGCGGCGCGCCGCGTCCACGTCGAGCGCCACGCCGCCGCTCATGCGATGGGCCACGATGCGCCCGAGCACGAGGTTGGCGTCGGTGACGGTGGGCAGCGTGCCGCCGCGCCCGAAGGCCGCAGGCCCGGGCATCGCGCCGGCGCTGCGGGGGCCCACACGCAGCGCGCCGCCGTCATCGATCCAGCCAATGGAGCCACCGCCCGCCGAGACCGTATCGACGAGCACGCGCGGCAGGGCGATGGGGACGCCCGCCACCTCGCCGCCGGCCTCCACCAATGGCTCGCCGTCGAGAATGAGGCCGGCGTCGGCGCTGGTGCCCCCGATGTCGATGGTGAGCGCGCGCTCGAAGCCCGCCGCGCGAAGCACCGCGGCCGCGCCCACCACGCCACCCGCAGGTCCCGACAACGCGAGCGACGCGGCCGCGCGTGCCGCCTCGGCCGCCGTGCGCATCCCGCCGCCCGAGGTCATCACGCTCGGCGCCGGATGACCGCGCTGCGCCACGGTGTCGCCAAGGCGCGCGAGATACCGGGCGACGGCCGGACGGGCGTAGCCCTCGGCGACCGCGGTCGCCGTGCGTTCGTATTCGCGAATCTCCGGGAGCACCTGGTGGGCGCAGACGACCTCGATGCCCGGCAGCGCCGCGGCGAGCGCCTGTGCGAGGCGCTGTTCGTGCGCGCCGTCAGCGTAGGCGTGCAGCAGCGACACGACCACCACCTCGGGTGCTCGCGCGACCACCTCTGCCACGACACGCGCAATCTCTTCATCCGTGAGCGGGACACGAACACTCTCGGGCTCGAGCCGCTCCTGCACCGCCACGACATCGATGGGCGCCACGAGCGGCGTCGGATGGTGGGCCGCAAGGTCGTACAATGCAGCGCGCTCCTGCCGCCGGAGTTCCAGCAGGTCGGTGGCGCCGGCGGTGGCGCACAGCACCACGCGCGCGCCGCGTCGCTCGAGCAGGAGGTTGGTCACCACGGTCGTGCCGTGCGCAATGCGACTGATGGAACCCCGCGCCGCGCCGAAGGCATCGAGCGCGGCGGCCACGCCCTCGCTCTGGTCGGCAGGCGTGCTCAGCACCTTGTGCGCGTGCACCGCACCATCGGCGTCGATGGCCGCGAGATCGGTAAACGTCCCGCCGACGTCGATGCCAACGGCGTACGTCACGCGCGCGACCTGGCGATGAGCGTCAGCGCCGGCACGAGCAGGCCCAGGTACATCATCGTCGGCGCGAATGCGACGGCCACGGCACCGCTGGATTGCCCCGTGGCGCCGGTGACGGCGAGCGCCAGCGACACCAGCGCGCACGCCGCGCAGAACCCGGCGAGCCACCGGGCGGCGGCGGCGCCTCGTCCCGTCAGCAGGGCGCGCGGCACGAACCACGCCGCGACAAGCGCTACGGGCGAAAGCAGCAGCACGTTCCAGTTGTGGAACCAGAAGACGTGCGCCGAGAACAGTTCCATGAAGACGACGAGCGTGCCGAGCAGGCCCGTGACCACATACCACGCCGCCGACACCGACGCGACGACCGCGCGTGCCACACTCTGCGCCGCAAGCCAGCGCCCGCGCAGGGCACTGATGAAGGCGAGGCCGCCAAAGAGCGCGAGCGGCACCAGCGAGCCCAGCGCCACCACCACGTACAGTCCGGGAAGCGCGGCCGGCGCCGGCGCCTCGGCGCTGCGCGCTGCGGAGAGCACCACGCGTTCGCTCGCAAGCAGCCTCGTGGGAGCACCCTGCGGCCCGGGCACCACCACGCCCCGCAACCGGTCGCGCAGCCGCATCGGCACGTACGCCTCGTCCCACGCAGTCATCCGCGTGTCGGCCATCGGGCCGAGCGCCACGTCGATGCCCAGCCGACTCAGCGCGGTCTCTTCGGTGAGGCGCAGCGCCTCGCTGCGATACGAATGATCGCTTAGCGAGTCGGCCCAGGCGCGCTTGAGTGCGCCGCCCAGCACCGTGTCGAGCGCATCGCGCACACGCGTGGAGCAGTTGTCGCGGAAGTAGTCGTACCGGTAGTACTTGTTTTCCTCGAGCGCATTCTGGCGCACGAACTGCAGCAGCGCGGCCTTCTGTGTGGCACTGAGGTTGAGCACCTGCTCGTCGGCGCTGCGGTTGTTGTCGCGGTAGTACCCCAGCAGTGGCTCCGTCTGGAACCCTTCCATCCAGTAGCGCGAGGTGCCGCTGAGGAACCGCCCGAGAAAGTTCGGCTCATCGAACGAGAACATGCCCCAGTTCCACGAGATGTCGAGCACGCCCTGCGGGTCGCGAATGCGGATGGCATTGTGCCCGAAGCGCTCGAACACCGGGTCGCCCTGCCCGAACGTGAGCAGCGACACCTGCAGGCGCGCCGACGCCGCCGAGTCGACGGGCGCCTGCGCCGGCAGCGCCGTTGATGCCGCCAGCGCGACGGCGCAGGCCGCGAGGCGCAGGATGTTCATCACGAGCAAGCAGGGTCTGTTCATCAGGTCAGGAGGCAGGGCCGATATCGGTACCCGGATAGTACGTGCGGAGAATCGTCCGGAAGTCCTGGCCGGCGCGCGAGCGCCCGATGGCGCCCCACTGGCACAGGCCAATGCCGTGGCCCCATCCGTTGCCGCGAATGATCAACCGCCGCAGCGAACCGCCACCGCCGGTCTCGGTTTCCACGGTAAAATATGTGCTGTTCAGGATGTCGCCGCCGGGGGGTCGCAGCACGTAGCGCACCTCGTTGCCGCGCAGCGTATAGCGACCGGCGTCGGTCTCGATGAGCAGGCGTCCCACGCGCCCGCTGGGCGTGCGCTCGCTCACCGTGACCGCGCGGGCGTGGCCGGGTCCGGCCCCGGCCACGGGGGTGTAGTTGCGCAGGTACTGGCGCAGGGCGCCGTCGAGTTCCGCCGATTCGAGGGTCCGGGTCCACGCGAAGCGCGGCGCGGGATCGCAGTAGTAGCGCTGGGTACCGGGTATGCGGTCGCTGACGCGCCGCAGGTAGGCCGCACCACCACTGCGCCACACTTCGTCGGCGCTGGCCGACTCGCCACCGCACGCGGCGGAATACGGCGCGTCAACGGTGCGCCCGCCGTACTTCAGCACAAGGCCCGCCGTGCCGGCCACCGCCGCGTCGGAGAACGGCCGCTCCCCGTCAACGCCGCCGTACACCTGGTCCGACGTGCCGGCCACCACATCGTAGTTGGCGTGCCGCGCCGCCGTGCC
>CAYHCW010000064.1:0-10007 GCA_964355025.1 uncultured Gemmatimonas sp.
AATGTTCTTCTGGTTGGCACTCGGTGCCAGCAGGTCGCAGGCCTCTTCCAGCGTACTCACGAGGTCGAAGGGCAGCGGTTCGATGGTGAGCTTGCCGGCCTCGATCTTGGAAAAGTCGAGAATGTCGTTGATGATCGACAGCAGAGAATCGGCCGACGACTTCACGGCCTGCGTGTACTGCATCTGCTGGTCGTCGAGGCCGCTTTCCAGCAGCAACCCCGTCATGCCGATGATGCCGTTCATCGGCGTGCGGATCTCGTGCGACACGGTGGCGAGGAACTGGCTCTTGGCCCGGGCCGCCGCCTCCGCGGTGTCCCGGGCAACCACCAGTGCCTGCTCGCTCTCGCGCCGCTCGGAGAGGTCGCGCACCTCGAGCAGCGTGATCAGTTGCCCCTCGAGCTCGACGGGAGTGAGCGTCACGTCGGCCGGGAAGTACTCGCCGCTCTGGCGCCGCAGGTACAGGTCGCTCCTGAACGCTCCCTCGGAGCGCCCGCGGCGGAGCGCCGCCGAGACGAGCGCCGTGGACGCTTGACCATCGGGCTGGTGTTCCGGCAGCAACGCCCCCAGTTCGAGCGCCAGGAGCGCGGCCTTGGTGGGCGCCGCGAACAGCTGAACCGCGGCGCCGTTGCACCCGATCACCCGGTCTTCGCGCAGCAGCAGGTGCGCGGCCGTGGCGTTCTCGAAGATCACCTCGAACCGCTGCTCGGCCGCCGTGCGGTCGCCGATGTCCCGCATGATGGTCATGAACGTCGTGCGGTCGCCGGCGCGCACGGCGCTCAGCGACATGTCGATCATGATGTCCCGCCCGTCACGCCGGCGGCCGGTGACGATTTCGCTCACGCCCTGCGTGTTCTCTCGCGCGCGCACGTAGTACGCGCCCAGCGCCTCCCCGGGCAGCGAGCGGTAGGGCTCGCCCATCAGCGCGCGCACTCCCTTGCCCAGCAGTTCGGCTTCCGACCACCCGAACAACTTCTCGGCCGCCGGGTTGCAGCCGATGATCGCGCCCGTCTCGTCCGCCGTCAGGATGGCGTCGATGGTCGAGTTGAGCAGGGCGTGCGCGTGGGCCTCGCGCGCCAGCGCCTCGCGGGTGCGGGCCTCCAGTTCCGCCTCGAGCCCAGCGAACGCGTCGAGCTGTGCGACGCGCTTCTGCGCCACGAGCAGGGCGCCGAACCCGAACAGGACGGCGAGCAGCACATCGACGGCCAGCTCGAGGCGGTCGAGCACCAGGCGCGTGTCGGCGAGGGCGGCGTCGAGACTCTCGCCAATTGCCTCCGCCTCGGCGGCCGCGTCGCGGGCCGTCGCGTCGTAGCGCCTGTCGAGCGAGTCGTCGATGACGACTGATCGGCGGCCGCCGGCCACACGATCACGCGCAAGCCGACTCAGCACCTTCACCTGGCCGCGCAACGTGGCAATGCGATCGGACAGCAAGGCGTCGCCGAGCACGGTGCGATCTCCGGACGTCACGTCATCGTTCAGGCGCTCGACGACCCGCTCCGCGTGATCAAACGCGGGGAAGATGTCGCGCCCGGGGTCGATGCCGGCCTCGCCCATCATGTGCTCTTCGAGCGCCAATTGTGCCCGGGCCAGTTCGGCGCTCAAGTCGTGACGCAGCGCGAGGACACTCACCTCGCGCTCGGTCGACTGGCGACGGGTTCTTTGCGCCGACACCACGAGCACCAGCACCACGGTCCCCACCGCGAGCAGCGACAGGGCAACACCGTCAAAGAAGGACCGCCGTCGGCCCTTGAAACCGCTCACGCGTGGCACCGCATGGGGACAAAGATATGCAAGGCGCGGCCGGGGGGTGAGTAATTAGTCCCCCCGCACCCGCCCTCCTCCCCCCCCGCCCCTAGAACTCCCGCCGCACATCCACCATCAGGTGCCGCGACGCGTACGGAAAGACGTAGTTCACGCCGCCACTGGCGTACCCACTGCCCAGGGCCAGGCGGTTGAGCACGTTGTTGACGCGCAGCGTGACCTGCGACGCGCCGCGCGCCCACGCCACGGAGGCATCGGCCAGCAGGTAGGATGGCAAGACCGCCGCGCGGTTGCCCGTATTGCCCAGCGGTGTTGACGACACCGCCCGCGACTCAGCCAGCAACGTGACACCCCGCCCCACCCGCCACGTCGCCGCTTGCGTGGTCACCACCGCCGGGGTCAGGCGCGAGCGGACGTTGCGATACACCGCTCCGCTCGACGCGTCGGCATAGCGGTGGATCCGTGCATCGGTGACCGCGAGGGTCGCGTCGAGCGCGAGGCGCGGCGTGGCCTGCCACTGCACGTCACCCTCGACGCCGCGCCGGTGCGACGCCCCCACGTTGACGCGCAACGGCGACCCCGTGAGGCTCAGCAAGCCTACCGGTGAAATCTCCTCGGCAAACTCCATGGCAAACAGGTTGGCGCTTGCCCGCACGCGGTCGCGCACCCAGTGCACGCCCGCTTCATAGTCGATGACGTGCTCCGGACGCACCTGGTCGAGCGGCACGATGGAGCCCGCATTGCCGGCATCGAGGTTGTCGGCCCCCGCAAACATGTCGTCACGGGTGGGCTCTCGCCGCACCGAACCCACCGACACAAACACGGAGAGCGCGTCCGTCTGCCGCCACGTGACGCCGGCGCGCGGGTTCAGGAAGCCCCAGTCGATCGACGGGCCGTCCACGCCGGCATTCGTGCTCGGTGTATAGCGAAACGCCGAACGGCGCAGTTGCACGTCACCGAACCACGTTGCCCGCCCCTGCGTGAGCTGCACCTTGGCGAACGCGGACTGCTCGCTCTTGTGGCCGGTGTTGTCATAGACGCGCACGTCGAGCGTCGGCCAGATGCCGAGGAAGTGGTCGCGGTGGTAGCGCATCACGTGCGCTCCGGCGTCGAAGGCCACGGCGCCCCGCCGGTACGAATAGGTGCTGAGCGCGCCATACCAGGAGTACGAGAGGTTGAATCGCCACAGGTCGGGATCGACTCGCACGTCGAACCAGCCGCCCGCGCCCTGCCGGTACACGGCGGTCGTCAGCACGGCGTGCTCCCCGACCACGCGGACGTGCTGCACGTTCAGGAACAGCTGCGAGAACCGGTCGCGTTCGTCGAGGCCCATCGGATTCGCACGCCGGTCGGTCCGCACCGTCGCCTCGTCGGCCGCGTAGTACGAGGACCGCAGCTTGGAGAGCCCGGCGAATCCCGTGAACTTCACCACGTCCTTGTTGCCGTACCACGCCGCCGACAGGAAGCCCGACGACGCGTTGTTGCCCGAATGACGCCGGAAACCATCGGTCTGATGCGACGTGGCGCGCGCGGCGACCGCCCAGCGGCCTTGCACCAGTCCGGAGCGCCACTGCAAAGCGGCACGCCGGGTGTCGAAGCTGCCGCCCGAGAGCTCGAGTTCGCCGCCACGACGGGCCGCGCCGAGGTCGAGTGACTGGAAGTTCACGGAGCCGGCGTACGAGGCCGTGCCGAAGGAACTGGTGCCGGTCCCGCGCTGCACCTGCACCGACTGCACGCTGTTGGCGAAGTCGGGCACGTTGGAAAAGTAGAACGCCTGGTCCTCCGGGTCGTTCAGCGGGATGCCGTCGAACGTCAGGTTCACGCGGTTCTGGTCGAGTCCGCGCAGGCGCAGGTAGCTGTACCCGGTGAACGATCCACTCTCGGAGTAGGCCGTGATGCCCGGAATGCGCGTGAGCAACAGGGGCGCCTCCTGGCCGGAATAACCGCGCCGGAGTTCCTCGCGCGACATCGTGCGCTCGCTTACTGGTGCGGCGCCGCCGGCACGCACCGCACGCACCATCACGCGTTCCAGGGTGTCCGTGCGCGCGCGGCGCGACGAGTCGGCAACGGGGGATTGCGGTGCGGCGAGGAGCGCCGCGATGACGAAGACGAGTGGCTGCATGGCCGAATCTCGAGAGGCCGCGCTCCCTACGCCGGAATTATCCGGATCAGGTTCTAGGGTTTGTCTCAACACCGGCGGACGCCGGAGTACCCCTGGCGGCAATACGAGTGAAGGATAACGGGACTCGCCGTGCGCGCCAGTGCGCGCCAGTGCGCGCCAGTGCGTGCCCGTGTGCGCCTCCGGCTTGCCTCGCCCCTTCGCACAGGCGACCTTTTCCATCGTCGATGCAATCACCGATTCAGCGTTTCTTCTCGTCGCCCGCCGCGGCGCGCGCCCTGGTCTGGACCACGCTGGCCATCACGGTGGTGGTGGGCGCGGTCTCGCTCGTCCTGCTCGAATCGCGCATCCGCGAAGCCGACGAAGCGCTGCTGCTCTCACGCCGCGACGCGCGGCGCGCGGAGATCCAGCGATGGCACGGCGATCTCGTGCGCGCGAGCCGCGCGATTGCGGCGGCACCGCCGGTACGCACCGCGCTCCTGCGCGCACTTGCGGACCCGGAGCGCGCCGACCAGGCCGTCGCCGCGCTCGATGGCATGGGCACCACGCTCGAGGTTGCCGACTGGCTCGACTGGTTCCTGGTGGACACGGCCGGCCGCGTGGTCGCGGCCTCCGGCCTGTCCCCGACGGCCGCCTCGGCGCGATGGACGGAAACCCCGCGCCTGCGCCGGGCCTTCGGCGGAAGCACCGTGGTCAGCGCTCCAGCGCCGCTTGCCCACGCCGTGATCGGCGGCGCGTCCCCGCGGCGCACGGGCGACCCGATTGTCACCATCGCCACGCCGATGCAGGATGACCGGAACCGCATCGTCGGCGCCCTCCTGTTTGACGCGCCCATGGCCGTGCGGCTCGACCTGAGCCGAACCTGGCGCACCGGCGATGTGTACCTCGTGCTTCGCGACGGGATGTTCGCCAGCTCGCCCCGGTTCGACAGCACGCTGCGCCACGCGGGACTCGTCGCGACCGACTCGACCTCGGTGGCCTTTCGGCTCGCCGCGCGCGATCCTGGCGCGCGCCTCACGACGACCCGCACCGGCCGCGGTCCGCCGGCGACGTGGCCGCTCACACGCGCGGCCGCCGAGGTCACCCGCGGCGCCACCGACGTCGACATGAGCGGCTACCGCAACTACCGGGGAGCCACCGTCGTCGGCGCGTGGACCTACATACCAGAAATCGACGCCGGGCTGATCTTCGAGATCGACGCCGCCGAAGCGTTCGCCCAGCTCCGCATCCTCCGCTGGCTCTACATCACGCTCTGCGTGGTGCTGTTCTTCAACGCGGGGATCGCCGCCATCAATCGGCGCCGCGCCCAGCGGCAGCGCGAACTGCGCAAGGCGGCCGAGGCGCTGCTGGTCGCCGCCAAGGACCAGGCCGAGGCGGCGTCGCGCGCCAAGAGCGAGTTCCTGGCGACGATGAGCCACGAGATCCGGACGCCGATGAACGGCGTGATTGGCATGACCTCCCTGCTCGCCGAGACCGCGCTCACCACCGAGCAGCGCTCGTACCTCGAGACGGCGCAGCATTCGGCCGAACACCTGCTGAGCGTCATCAACGACATCCTCGATTTCTCCAAGATCGAGGCGGGCAAGCTCGGGCTCGATCCCATTCCGTTCGACCTGCACGTCGCGGTGGCCGAGGTCGCCGACCTGCTGGCCCCCCGCGCGCGCGAAAAGGACATCGAGATCGTGGTGCGCATCGCGCCCGACACGCCGCGACGCGTCATCGGCGACAGCGGGCGCGTGCGGCAGGTGCTCGTGAACCTCGCGGGCAATGCCGTCAAGTTCACCGAGCGCGGACACGTGCTGATTGACGTCGAGCCGATGCGCGCGCCAGCCGGCTTCGCCGGCGTGCGGGTGAGCGTGCAGGACACGGGCATCGGCATTCCGTCCGATCGGCTCGCCACGCTGTTCGATCCATTCGAGCAAGCCGACTCGTCGACGACGCGCAGGTTCGGCGGCACCGGCCTCGGGCTCTCCATCAGCCGGCGACTGGTGGACCTCATGGAGGGAACGCTGGCGGTCGAGAGCACCCTGGGCACCGGCTCGACGTTCCGGTTTGAGCTCACGTTGCCCATCGACCCCAACGAAGTCCCCGTGCCGCCGCCCAGCCAGGAGCTACGCGGCGTGCACGCGCTCGTGGTGGATGACAACGAGGTGGGCCTGCGCGTGCTGCGAGAGCGGTTGGAAGCGTGGGGCATGCGCGTGGGAGTCGCGACCAGCGGGGACGGCGCGGTGGCCGAAATCCGGCGGGCGCGCCTCGACGGCGACCCCTACCGGCTGGCCGTGGTGGACTACCTGATGCCCGGCGCTGATGGCGAGGGCGTGGGCCGCGCCGTGCGCTCGGACCCCACGCTCCAGCCCGTCGGGCTGATCCTCGCCACCTCGGCGTCACTGCGCGGTGACGCCGCGCGGTTCCGGGAGGTGGGCTATGACGGCTACCTGCCAAAGCCCCTGCGCACCGACACCCTGCAGGCCATGATCGAGGCCGTGCTGGCCCGAGAGACGCCGGGCTCGGCGAGCCTTCCGCTGCTCACGCAGCACCTGCTGGCCGAGCAGGCCTCGACGGCGCGCGACGCCACGCGGCAGAGTTCACTGCCCATGCCGCGCTCGGCGGCGCGGGTGCGGATGCGCATCCTGCTGGTCGAAGACGACGTCGTCAACCAGATCATCGCGCGCAAGATGCTCGAGTCGCTGCACTGCGAGGTCGACATCGCGACCGACGGCATGCAGGCCGTGGACAAGGCGCTGCTGCACGCGTACGATGCCGTGTTGATGGACTGCCACCTGCCCCTCCTCGACGGATACGAGGCGACGCGACGGATTCGTGCGGCCGAGGGGAGCAATCGCCGCATGCAGATCGTGGCGCTGACGGCCAGCGCGATGGATGAGGAGCGCGATCGCTGCCTCGCCGCCGGCATGGACGACTTCGTGAGCAAGCCCACGAAACTCGACGACGTCCGTGCGGCGCTGGACCGGGTGCTTGACCGCGATATCGGCCTGACCGTCAGCCGCACGCCAGGGCCACCCTAACAAAAGGGCACGCCGCTTGTACTTTGCGGTACGCCGCGCGCGGTCCCGCCGCGCGCCCAACACATCCTCGCCCGGATTCGGAGAATACCGTAATGACGCGGTTGCGCCTCACCCTGTTTGCCTTCACATCCGTCGCCGCTGTGGCCCTCACCACCACCACCAGGGCCACGGCGCGCGCTCGCGTGCAGGAGGAAAAGCCGTTCGTCAGCGCGGCCAATCCCGTGGCGGCGGGCGAGTACCTGACCGTCGTGGCCGGGTGCCAGAACTGCCACACCGAGGGCTGGGTGGAGAAGAAGGGCAACGTCCCCAACGAAGACCGCATGGCCGGCAGCACCATCGGCTACTCTGGCCCGTGGGGTACGACCTACTCCAAGAACCTGCGGCAGGTCGTGCAGCGCCACACCGAGGACGAGTGGGTGGACATCATGCGCACGGCCGACCACGGCGAGGGCAAGCTGCCGATGCCCTGGCACGATGCGCGGGTGTTCAGCGACAAGGACCTGCGCGCGATGTTCCAGTACACCAAGTCGCTCGGGCCCAAGCCGTACCGCCTGCCCAAGAACGCCGCGCCGGGCGTGAAGCCCACGAGCTCGTACATCGACCTCACCGTGCACGACTCGACGGCGGGCAAGTAGCGCCAGCCGTCGCGCGCACGGTCAGTCCATGTTCTGGTCGTCCTCGACGCGGTCGGCCGGGGACGGCTTCTTCTTGAACCAGGTGCTGTCGGGCACGTTATTGGCTGCCAGACCTTCGATCCGCGCCATCTCGGCGACGGCGAGTGGCTGGAAACTCTTGGCAATCGCGACGTTCTCCTCGAGCTGCTCCACGGTCTTGCACCCGATGATCACCGTGCTCACCGGCAAGGTCAGCACGTAGCCCATCGCGTCCTTCATCGTGGTCACGGCGCCTTCCTTGAACAGGCGGTCGCGCGCCGGGATCTTCATCCCGATCACACCCATCTTCTTCTTGTTCGCCAGCGGCAGCAGCTCCTGCTGGAAGGGCAAGTTGTGCTTGTCGGCCGCGTTCAGGGCCATGAGGATGGTATCGAAGTCGAACCGCTCGATGCCCCGCGCCAGCACCGCGGGGTCGAAGTGCCCGGTGATACCGAGGAAGCGCACCATCTTCTGGTCGCGCGCGGCGATCAGGGCCTCGATGGCGCCGTCCTTGCCGAAGATCTGGTCGAGCTGCGCGTCGGTGGTGATGTTGTGCAGCTGCCAGAGGTCCAGGTGATCGGTCTTGAGCAACTTGAGGCTCTGGTCGAGCAGCCGCAGGGACCCATCGCGCGTGCGGTCATCGGTCTTGCTGGCAAGGAACACTTCCTTGCGGCGCGTCGCCATGACTTCGCCAACGAAGGTCTGGCTGATGCCGTCGAGCTCCCACCGCTGCTTGGTCGCATCGCGCGGGCGTCCGTAGTTCGCCGCGGTATCGAGGTAGTTGACGCCGAGGTCGATTGCGCGATTGATGATCGCGATGGCGACGTCGTGCTTGTCGGCCTGCTCGATGGAGGCCTGTCCGCCGAGGCTGAACAGCCCCGCCATGTGACCGGTGCGCCCCAGTGGCCGGCCGGGGAGCGGCAGGGCCGCGCCGGCGAGGTTGGGCGCGATGGCCAATCCAGCGGCGCCAGCGACGCCAAGTTTCACGAACTCGCGGCGGGTGAGGTCTTCGGTCATCGGTCTTCTCCGGAGGCGGCCGCCGATGCGGCAGCCGAGTTGGGCACACCTGCTGCGTGGGGGGCGGAGAGTGGCGCGGCAACGCACTAATTATGCGGCGCGCATCTGCGGTGGGCAATGTGGCGCGTGGCGGACGCCGAGGGCGCGTTCTGACGCGCCTGGCCGCAACGGAATGGTGAGGGCCGGCCGACCCGTTCGGTGTACCGTCGGAGCATGTCGTCTCCGCGTCTGTTGGATGTCCTGGCTGAACGCCTTGCGCTCCGGCGCGCGAGCCCTCACACCGTGGTGGCCTACACGCACTGGGTGCGCCGGTACGTGCGGTTTCACGGCGGGCGGCATCCGCGCCAGATGGGAGAGGCGGAGATGACCGCGTTCTTGTCGCATTTGGCGACGGAGCGGCGAGTCGCGGCATCCACGCAGAATCAGGCGCTCGCGGCCCTGCTCTTCCTGTATCGCGAAGTGCTCGAAACACCCGTCGGGTGGCTCGACGCGATGGTACGGGCCAAGCGGCCC
Organism: uncultured Gemmatimonas sp.; assembly: GCA_964355025.1. GTDB lineage: Bacteria > Gemmatimonadota > Gemmatimonadetes > Gemmatimonadales > Gemmatimonadaceae > PNKL01. The sequence goes on from CAYHCW010000064.1 coordinate 9,087, forward strand.
GCGCGGCGCCCCAGCGTGATGAGCCGGGAGGAGGTGCGTCGCGTACTGGAGGTCATGGAGGGCGTTCCCCGGTTGGTGGCCATGGTCCTGTATGGCAGCGGACTGCGCTTGATGGAGGCCTGCTGCCTGCGCGTCAAGGATGTGGATCTCGACCGCGGCGAGCTGATGGTGCGGCAGGGCAAGGGCGGCCGCGACCGCTTGACGATGCTGCCGGCGAGCCTGGTGCCCCTGTTGGACTTCCAGATGCAGCGCGTGCGCACGCTGCACCGTCGAGACAGCGCTGCGGGGCGCGGTGGCGTGGCGCTTCCCGATGCGCTGGCGCGGAAGATGCCGTCGGCGGTGTTCCACTTGCGGTGGCAGTGGCTGTTTCCTGCCGCCCGGTGCTACCGGGATCCCTTGAGCGGGCGTCTGGTGCGGCACCACCTGCACGAGACGGTGATCCAGCGCGCCGTGGCGCAGGCCGCGCAAGCCGCGCAGGTGACGAAGCGGGTCACCTGTCACACCTTCAGGCACTCGTTCGCGACGCACCTGCTCGAAGCCGGGTATGACATCCGGACCGTGCAGGAACTGCTGGGCCACCGCGACGTCTCGACGACGATGATCTACACCCACGTCCTTAACAAGGGCGGCCGCGGCGTGCGGAGTCCACTCGACGGCCTGACGGCGCTGGGTTCGATCCTGCCGCCCTTCGCTGCGACGGATCAGGGTCCTCTTCACGACCCTGGGCGGTCCACTCGACCTATGCCGACCGGCTCCGCCCAGATAACGTCGGTGCGACTAGTGGAGGGTATCCCGCACAAGACTGGCTGGCGCAACGAGTTACGGCGCTGAATATTGGCGGGAGCGTTGGTGCTATATGGGCGGGGCTTCGCGGCATAACCGTTCTTGGCGCGGAATAACCAGTCGCATAATCATCGTTAG
>CAYHCW010000065.1:0-5685 GCA_964355025.1 uncultured Gemmatimonas sp.
ACGGGCCCATTGGCGTGGAGGCGCTGCCACCCAAGCTGGTCATGCGGACCATGGGCCTGTCGGCCTCCGCCAGCGATCCCGTCTCCACCGATGGCGACGTGACGACGCTGGCGACGCTGGCGACGCTCGAGCGCCGGGCCATCGAGCATGCGCTCTTTGTGCTCGAAGGCAACGTCTCGCTCGCGGCCAAGCAGCTCGGCATTGGCCGTGCGACGCTGTACCGCAAGCTCGCGCAGTACGGGCTTGCCAAGCCGGAGTAGGCATCGTGATCCACACCGAACGCCACCGCACCGAGCACATCGGCTGGCTGCGCGCCGCGGTGCTCGGCGCCAACGATGGCCTGATCTCCACGAGCAGCCTCGTGGTCGGCGTCGCCGCGGCACAGACGGATCGCGCGCCGGTACTGCTGGCGGCGGTCGCCGGCCTGGTGGCGGGCGCGCTGTCGATGGCGGCCGGAGAGTATGTCTCGGTCAGTTCGCAGTCCGATACCGAGAATGCCGACCTGGAGCGCGAACGCCGGGAACTGGCGACCGAGCCGGCGCACGAACTCGCCGAGCTCACGGGCATCTATGTTGGTCGCGGCCTCACGCCTGAACTCGCAGCGCAGGTCGCCGAACAGCTGACCGCCAAGGATGCACTGGCCGCCCACGCGCGCGACGAGTTGGTCTCACGCGGGCGCGGCCCATTCAGGCTGCGCTCGCGTCGGCGGCGGCATTTGCCGCGGGCGCCACGCCACCGCTGCTGCTGGTGATCGCCGTGCCGCTCGCCCAGCTCACCGGTGTGGTGATGGGCGTGTCACTCGCCCTCCTCACAGGACTGGGCTCGCTCGCCGCGCGACTCGGCGGTGCTCCGGTGGCACGTGGCGCCGCGCGCGTCGCGTTTTGGGGTGCAGTGGCGATGGCCGCCACGGCACTGGTGGGTCGCCTGTTCGGCACGGTGGTGTAGCTGCCGGCGGCCGGTGAAGGCGGGCGCGCCGCGGTCTACCCCACGACGAACTGCTTCACTGCAACAAGTCGAAGTCCAGGCAGCCGACGGAAATCGCGCTGGTTGAGCGTGGCCAGCGCATGCCCGCGCGCGAGTGCGGTGGCGCCGATGATCAAGTCGTGCGCTCCAATCGGCTTTCCATCACGCGCGAGCCGTGCCCAGAGGTCGGCGTGCCGCCGCGACTCGGCCAGACCGAACTCCATCACCGGGATGTGATCGAGCAGCGCCTCGACGAACGCGAAACGACGTGCCTGCGTGTCCGCCCCTTTGGCGCGATGACACCCGTGCAACAATTCTGATGCGGTGATGGCCGATATCCCCACGGGCTCGCCGGCAACGCTCTCGAGCAGCGCGCCAATGTCAAACGTGCGGCGCTCCGCGGCGATGAGCACCGAGGTGTCGAGCATCACTCCCACGGATCGACCGGCAGCGGCAGCGCCTCGCGTGCACGACGGAGATCCGTATCGAATTTCCCTGCTTCGGCGATGGTCAGGTGCGGCAGCGCATCCCAGATGCGGGCGAACTCACCGGCGAGGAGCGGCGGTGAGTCTGGGCGCTGTTTGCCGGCGACGAGATAGTGCGCGACGGCCTCGCGCACGACGCCGGACTTTGGCACGCCGCGCAGTTCGGCGGCGCGATCGAGCTTCTCGGCGAGAGCGTGTGGGAGCCGGAGGGTCAGGTGTGTGTCCTTCATGTGTTACAACGTAGCACCGTTGTAACACATTGGCAAATAGAAGTCACCTGATGACGGAAATGGGTAACTTTGCACGCATCGCACGCGAGCCGGGACGCCTCACCGAATGAACCAGACCACCACCCACTGGGCCACCGCCCTCGCCGACGCGTGGGGCATCGACGCAACGCTCGAGCCGCTGCCGGGCGAGTTCGACCTGAACTTCCGCGCGACTGCGCCCGATGGCACGTCGTTCGTGCTGAAGGTGATGCGCGCTGGGTGCGATGCGTCGTTCGTCAGCCTGCTGTGCGCCGCGCACCAGCACATCCGGTCGCGCGACGCGTCGGTGCCGGTACCCGTGGTGCTTCCCGATCTCGACGGAAAGCCGTGGTGCGTGCGCAAGGATGCGGCTGGTGCCGAGCGAATGCTCTGGTTGCTGTCGTGGCTCGATGGCGCCGAGTACGCGCGTTTCCGCCCTCATTCCCTTGCGCTTGCGGGCAGACTCGGCGACACGGTGGCCCGCATGGATCGCGCGCTGGCGGACTTCACGCACCCCGCGCTGCGCCGGGACCTCAAGTGGAACCTGCTCCACGCTGACTGGATTGGCGATCACCTGCACGAGATTGCCGACCCTGCACGACGTGCCATCGTCGAACGCACGCTGAGCACGTACCTGACGCTGAAGCCGGCGTTGCTCGCGCAGCCGCTCGCCGTCATCCACAACGACCTCAACGACTACAACCTTCTCGTCGGGTGCACGAACGATGGCGCTCCCGCCCTCACGGGGATCGTCGATTTCGGCGACATGATCGACGGGCCGCTGGTTGCCGAGATTGCCATCGCCGGCGCGTACCTGGCGCTTGAACATTCCAGACCGGAGCAGGCACTCGCCGAGTTCGTGGCCGCGTACCACCGCGTGACGCCGCTCACGGGCGCGCAAGTGGACCTGACCTGGCCGTTGCTGCTCACACGGCTGGCGGTGAGCGTCACCAACTCGGCTCTGATGCAGCGCGAGCGCCCGGACGATCCGTACGTCGTGGTGTCGCAGGCCCCCGCATGGAAAGTTCTGGAGCGAGCCCAAGGCATCGACGAGCATCTGATGACTGCGCGACTGCGCGCCGCGTGCGGATTGCCCATCAACGATGCGGCCGCTCGCGTGATGTCGTGGCTCGACGGCGCACGCGGGAGCTTCGCACCGGTGCTGGGTGTTGCGCTCGCAAACGCGCCCGTCGGCACGCTCTCCGTCACCGGCTCCACCACGCCGCGCGATCCACTGCAGATGACGGCCGCTGAGGCGCTTTCGCTCGGGGCGGAGTTCGGTGGCGGCACCTGGCTCGGATGCTACGGCGAGCCGCGGCTGCTCTACACCGACCGCGCGTTCCTCAAGGGTGCGCACGGCAACTCCGACCGGCGCACGGTGCACCTGGGCGTCGACGTGTTCATGCCGGCGCGCACGCCGGTGCACGCGCCGCTCGATGGCGTGGTACAGGCCGTGGAGTACCGCGACCGGCATCTCGACTACGGCGGCATGGTGGTGCTGCGGCATGAGACGCCGGCGGGCGACCAGTTCCTCACGTTGTATGGGCACCTCTCGCGCGCGACGCTCGCCGCGCTCGCCGTTGGTCAGCGCATTGGCCGCGGCGATCAGTTTGCGTCCCTGGGATCGCCCGATGAGAACGGCGGATGGGCCCCGCACCTGCATTTCCAGCTGGCGTTGCTCACCGATGGACTCGGCGCCGACTGGCCGGGCGTTGCCGATCCCGATGAGATGGCGATGTGGCGCGCCATCTGCCCCAACCCGGCCGCGCTGCTCAATCTCCCGGACGAGAAGGTCGGGTACCAACCACTCGACACCGTAACCATCAGTGCCGGACGCCGCGCCCACTTTGCCTCGAACCTGAAGCTCAGCTATCGCGAGCCCTGTCTCTTCGTGCGCGGGTGGAAGCACTACCTGTTCGACGAGTGGGGCCGGCCGCACCTCGACGCGTACAACAACGTGCCGCACGTCGGGCACGCGCATCCCAGGCTGCAGGCCATCGCCAGCGACCAGCTGCTGCGGCTGAACACGAACACGCGCTACCTGCACCCGGCGCAGGTGGAGTTTGCCGACGCGCTGCTGGCCAAGATGCCGCCGCACCTGACGCACGTCTTCCTGGTGAACTCGGGAAGCGAGGGCAATGAACTGGCCCTGCGCCTGGCCCGTGCGCAGACGGGCGGCAAGGACATGGTCACGCCCGACCACGGCTATCACGGCAACACCACCGGCGCGTACGATGTGTCGGCGTACAAGTTCAACAAGCCGCAGGGCGGGGGACGCGCCGAGTGGGTGCAGGTGGTGCCGGTGGCCGATACGTATCGCGGTGAGCACCGTGGCGCGGACGCCGCCGAGCGCTATGCGGCGTGCGTCGACGACGCGATCGCCCGCGTGCATGCGCGCGGCGGGAGACTCGCCGGCTTCATCGCGGAGACACTGCCCAGCGTGGGCGGGCAGATCATCCCGCCGGCGGGATACCTGAAGACGGTGTACGAGAGCATTCGCGCGGCGGGCGGCGTGTGCATCGCGGACGAAGTGCAGACCGGACTCGGGCGGCTGGGCGCGTTCTACTGGGGCTTCGAACAACAGGGTGCGCAGCCCGACATCGTGGTGCTTGGCAAGCCGATCGGCAACGGACATCCGATGGGCGCCGTGGTGACCACCGCCGACATCGCGCGTTCGTTCGACAACGGCATCGAATTCTTCTCGACGTTCGGGGGGAGCACGCTGTCGTGCCGCACGGGCACGGAGGTGCTTCGCATCGTCGACGAGGAGCGGCTGCAGGAGAATGCGCGGGTCACGGGTGAGCAGCTGCTGAGCGGGCTGCGCGCGCTGCAGACGCGGCACGCGATCATCGGCGATGTGCGCGGCATCGGCCTGTTTGTCGGGGTCGACCTCGTGACGGACCGCGAGCAGCGGACGCCGGCGACACAGGCGGCGCATTACGTCGTGAACCGGCTGCGTGAGGAGCGCATCCTCATTGGCACCGAAGGACCGGGCGACAATGTGCTCAAGATGCGGCCGCCGCTGACGGTACGTGCCGGCGACGTGGAGCTGCTGGTTGCCACGCTGGACCGGGTGCTCGGCGAGACGGCGCTTCCCTGACCACGGAACACCGGCGCGCGCGCCGGCCGTGATGACGGAAACGCGCCGCGCTACTCGCCCTTGATGGGCATCGCCACCTGGCCGATGGTCGCCGCACGCACCATCGTGCCGAACGCCTTGCTGATAACGGGGTCGACTTCCGTCCCGGCCCGCTCTTCGATGTAGTTCAGCGCCTGCTCTGACGTCCACGGCTTCCGGTACGGGCGATTGGTCGACAGCGCGTCGTAGATGTCGCAGACATGCACGAGGCGGCTGGCCAGATGGCAGCCGCGTTCGAAATGAAAGCGCGGATACCCCTTGCCGTCGATGCACACGTGATGCTCGTAGGCCACCACGGCGGCCATCTGCAGTCCCTTCTGTCGCTCGAGCAGGATGCGCGCCCCTTCTGTGGGGTGCGTCGCCATGACCAGCGTCTCCTCGGGCGTCAGCCGCCCCGGCTTGTTGAGGATCTCGAGCGGGACCTTCACCTTGCCGATGTCGTGGAGCAGTCCCGCCACGCCGAACGCGCGAATCTCGGCGCGCGTGCAGCCGAGCTGCTCGGCGAGCCCCATCGACAGCACCGAGACATTGCACGCGTGGGTCGTGGTGTACTGGTCGAAGTCCTTCAGCATCAGCAGCGGCAAGAGCATCTTCTGCTCGGTGCGCATGGCAATCGCCAATGAGCCGACCGTGGCCTCGACCTCGGCCATGGGCAGTCGGTTGGACGTCAGCACTTCCTCGTGGATCCAGCTTACGGCCGCCACTTCGTCGCGCAGCGTGAGCAGCGACGAGGCAGAGTCGAGGGCCAGGGCACTCGCCGGTTCACCTGGCGGCGCGTCCGCACTGGCGGCGCCCGTGGCGGCGGCTGGCGCGGACCCTTCGTTGCCCATCACGCGAAGCGGCCCGAAGC
>CAYHCW010000065.1:5785-9993 GCA_964355025.1 uncultured Gemmatimonas sp.
GTGGCGGCGGCTGGCGCGGACCCTTCGTTGCCCATCACGCGAAGCGGCCCGAAGCGCACCGGAGAGCCAACCAACTGACGCGCGTCGGTGGTCCGTGCCGCCTGCCCATTGAGCTGCTGCCACATCTCCTCGAGCGCCTGTTCCCACTTCTCGCGCGTGACGTCGGCGTCGATTTCCAGCCGTTCAATGGAGGCCGCCGCGAGGCGAGGGCCCCAGTCCCAGGAACGCAGTTCCTCGACCACCCGTCCGAGAAAGACGACGCCGCTTCCGAGAATGGAGAACTCGGCAAACTGGATGTTGGCGAGCACGGCAGCCAGCCGTTGGAACGACTGGTCGATGGCGCGCTCGCGCGACGGATGGCCGCTCGGGTACAGCGACATGGTCGCGAGGCATTGCCCCAGCGAGATCATGAAGGCCGCGGCCGCGTTCATCGGGCCGCCGTCACGCGAGAAGGCAGGCGCGCCGCGTCGCGCACCTCGACGTCGCCCGACTTGGCGGCGAGGCGAAAGACCACGGCGGCCGCGCTGTCCTTGGCCCAGTGGGCGCTGAGCACACGCAGCACGCTGAGCAGTTCGGCCGTCTTGGGATGCAGCGCCAGCCGGCGAAACAGCCGGCGCTTGGGGACGGCGAGCTTCACGAGCCAGTCGCGCGCGGCTGGCATCGGCACCTGGCCGAGCAGCGGGATGCCGCGCAGTCGAATGTCCGAGCCCGGTTCTGCCTTCTCGAGGCACTGCAGCAGGCGCAGCGCGGAGCGCCGCGGAACGCCGCCGTGCGCGGCGGCGTCGAGCGCGGCTCGCAGGACGTGCAGGTCACGATCGAGCAGCGCTTCGTGCATGGCCGCGTCGCGCTGAGCGGGCAGGCGGACGACGACGCGCAGCGCTTCCACGCGCACCGTCGCCTCTTCGTGCTTCGCGAAGGCCGCCACGTTCAGGTCGGCGGGAAGCGTGGGCATGGTGGCGAGCAGCGAAAGCAGGTTGCGCTGCACCTGCCACGACCAGTTGTCGAGCCGCCCAATCACCTGGCTGGACACGGCATCGCCAAGTTCGCGCAGGCGGTGCAGGATGAGCAGGCGCGTCTCCTGCGCCTCGGCAATTGCCAGCGCATCGAGCAGTGAATCGGCCTGCTGGGCGCCGCAGAGTGCCAGCATCAGGCGGGTGCCCTCGACCTCGACGGGTTCGGTGAGCAGGATGCGCCGCAGCGTGTTGGCGTCGATGAGGTAATCGCGCACGGCAGGCGCGGCCACGACCGACGCCGGAATGCGATCGAGGAACCCGAGAAGGGCGGCCAGGCGCTTGGTGTCGATGAGATGATCGACGGCCGCCAGCACATCGGGACCCACGGCATCGGTCTCGAGTGCGATCTGCACGATGATGTCGGCGCCGGCTGCCTCGCCGCCGTCGAGCGCGCGCTCCGACTGGTCGTAGGCCGAGAGCTTCTCGAGCAGCGACGTGTGCGCGTTGTTCTCATCGCCGCCGAGTGTCCACCCCTCGATGAGCTCGCGAGCGGCCGACCGCAGCGCCTCGCCCCCCTCATCGGGACCATTGTCGCGGCGGCGGCGCGCCTGCGCCGACAGCTTGGTGAGCAGGCGGAGCAGGTGATGCGAGATCGACTTGTCGGCACTCTTGGACGCCGCCTCGATCCAGTCGAGCACGGACGAGAGCGGCAGCGCATCGACGCCCTGCATGATGAGGAGCTGCTGGCGCTCGGGATCGACTTCCGATGAAATGAGCGACTGCATGGTGCCCGGTTCGAGCCGCTGCATCACGTCGCGCAATCGCGCCGCCACGGCCCCGCTGCCCGCGCGGCCGCGCCGCCGCGCGTGCCGGCCGACGCGCAGGATCGATTTCATCACGCCGGCGGCAAACCGCGGATCGGCGGCCCGCTGGCTGACGATCTTTGCCAGCTGATCGGCGGTGGTGGACGTCATGAACTCGCCGGTCGCGGTGAGGGCGAACTGCGCGCTGCCGCGGTGAGGCGGCGCGGTGTCGGCCGCGGTGGAGCCGTCGGATGCGAGACCGGAGTGCGCGTGTGCGGCATCGTCCTTGGGCCCGGCGCCGCCCCCTCCGCTGCCGAGACCATCGGTGCCGTCCCAGCCCTCGAGCGCGAGGTCGGCGAGTTCGCGCCACAACCGGTCGCCGGTGGCATCGGGGCCGTGGCCATCGTCGCCGGCCTCTTCTTCGGACAGCGCGAGCCCCTCGTAGCTGAGCATCTCGACCACGACGTGCGCCCACGAGGGCGCATCGTCGTCAGCCGGTTCATCGTCGTGGCGCGGCGACGCGTGCACGATGCGCGTCAGCAGCGTGTCGAACTCCTCGAGCGTGAGGCCGGCGCGCAGCGTGATGGTGCCAATGCCCTGCCGATGCAACCGCTCGGCGAGTTCGCTCAGCGCCGGGTTCCGCAGGTCGCTGAAGCCGCCATCGATGCTGAGCTGGCGGCGGGTCACGGCGATGACGATCTCGAGGTGCTGTTCGAGGGCGTGCTCGAGCGCACCAAGCGCCACCTGCTCGGCCGCCACCCGTGAGGGATGTCCCGGCGGGTAGGCGTATCGCCGGTGCATGACCACCGAGAACTCCTTGAGCCAGGCCTGATGGTCCGGCGAGAGCCGCTGGGTGATTGCGGTGGACGCGCGTGCCGCGGGCGTGCGTTCTGGTTCGCGGGACATCACACTCAGGAGACGATGGACGGGCGTACGACGACGGACAGTACCACTATGGCTGTGCGGGTGTGCTGGAGACAATGGGCAATTTGCGCTCTCGACGGCCGGTCCGTTAGTCGCGGTCGCGCGGGCCGTGGCCGGAAGCCAGTTTCTACCGTGCACACCGCCGCCCGATCACTGGAGATTCGCATGGACGCCCACCTCGACCAGCCCGGCTTCGTTCCCCTCGCGTCGTACCACGAGTATCCGCCGGAGGAAATGCTCTCGCGCAGCCGCCAGTTTGCCGCCGAGATGCAGCGCCGTCGTACGGTGCGGCAGTTCAGCGACCGACCGGTGTCGCGCGCCGTCATCGAGGCCTGCATCGAGACCGCCGGCACGGCGCCCAGCGGGGCGCACCAGCAACCCTGGCATTTCGAGGTCATCAGCGATCCGGAGATCAAGCGCGCCATCCGGCGGGCCGCCGAAACCGCGGAGGTGGAGTTCTACGCAACCGCGCCATCTGAATGGCTGGCCGCGCTCGCTCCGCTTGGCACCGATGACAACAAGCCGTACCTGGAAGTCGCTCCCTACCTCATCGCGGTCTTTGCCGAGCGCTATGGGGTGCGCCCCGATGGGTCACGACAGACGCACTACTACGTGATGGAGTCGGTGGGGATCGCGGCGGGGTTCCTGATTGCCGCGCTGCACCACGCGGGGCTGGCCACGCTCACGCACACGCCGAACCCGATGGGATTCCTGAATCAGGTGCTTGAGCGGCCGTCGAACGAGCGCGCCGTGATGCTGCTGGTGGTCGGGTATCCCGCGCAAGACGTGAAGGTGCCCGACCTGCAGCGAAAGCCGGTGTCGGCGATCGCCAACTTTCGCTAGCGGGGGAGCTCCGAGCGGGCGGCAAGTCCGTCGATGCGGATGTTCCGCCACGCCCCGCTGCGGAACCGCCAGACGGTGAGCGTGGCGCGCATCATGTGCCCCAGCAGGATGGCGAGCCAGATGTCGGAGGGGACCAGCGGCCGCGTGAGCTGGAGCGTGGTGAGGATGCCCAACGGCAACGCGACCTGCGAAACGATCGTGATGAAAAGCGGCGCCTTGGTGTCGCCGGTGCCGGTGAGCCCGCCGGTGTAGGTGAGCGCCACGGTGATGAACAATCCGGACACGCTGAGCCACCGGAGCAGCTGCGTGCCGATGGTCAGCGTTGCAGGGTCGGTTATGCCGAAGATGCCGAACAGGAAGTGCGGGACGGTGAGGAAGAGCACGCCGATGATCACGGCAATCCCCATCCCGAGCCGCGAGGCGAGGTGCACCGCGCGTTCGGTGCGGTCGAGGTGTCCGGCGCCGAGGTTCTGGCCGGCCACGGCCGCTGCCGCGCCCATGAGACCGACCGACGTCCAGGTGATGAACGAGAAGAGCTGCGAGTAGCCCACGGCGTAGGCGGCCTGTGCCGCCGCGCTCATGGGGAGCGATCCGATAAACCGGAGCAGCAGCACGCCGGCGACGTTCATGGCGATGCCCTGGATGCCGGCCGGCAGTCCGAAGCGGAACAGCTGCCGGATGATGG
>CAYHCW010000066.1:0-9879 GCA_964355025.1 uncultured Gemmatimonas sp.
TCGCCGACGTGCCGCGGTTCGTGAGCACGCCCGAGATGCGCGTCGACTGTCCGGACGCGCGAAAGTTCGAGGTGGTGGCCGCGGCGCAGGCGTATTTTGCGGCACGGCGCGAGGTCATCGACGTGGACGGCGCGCGCATATTGTTCGGCGATGGATGGGGGCTGATTCGCGCCTCCAATACACAGCCCATCCTCGTGCTGCGCTTCGAGGCGAGGTCTGAAGAGCGGCTGGCCGAGATCCGCGGGGAGGTGGAGGGGTGGCTCGCGACGCAGGGTATCGGGGGATAGGGTGACGGCGCGAGGGCGGCTCGCGCTCGCCGGCGTCGCGCTGGCGACCGTGCTGGTGGCCGGCCGCGTGCTCGCGGGGGCGTACGCCGAGTGGGCCTGGTTCAGCGCGCTTGGCGCCGGGTCGCTGTGGAACGCGCACTTCGTGGCCCTGACCGCGCTGCGGCTCGGGCTCTTTGCCATCGCGTTCGCATTTGCCTTTGCGAATTTGCTGGTGATGCGACGCTCCATCGTGTCGCTGGTGCTGCCACGGCAATTGGGGAACCTCGTGATCGGCGAGGCGGTCCCCGGCAGCACGCTCACCGGCGCGACCGTGCTGTTGAGCCTGGTCATCGCCGCGGTCGTGGCGCTGCCGCAGGACGGCTGGCTCGTGCTGCTGCGGGCGTACTGGGCGACGCCGCTTCGCGAAATCGACCCGTACCTCGGGCGCGACATGGCGTTCTGGATGGCGTGGCTGCCGCTGGAACGAAGCCTGCACGCGTGGAGCGTGTTGCTGGCGGTCGTCGTTGGCGCCACCGTGCTGCTGCTGTACGCGCTCACACCGTCGCTGCGCGTCGATCGCGGGCACCTGCACGTGTCCACGCGGGCGCGCCGTCACTTTGCCGTGTACACGGCAATCCTCCTCCTGCTCGTCGCGTGGGGATACCGACTCGACGCCTTTGACTTGTTCATTCACGGCAGTGGGCCGCGCGAGGCATTCGTGGCGTTCGACCACCAGGTGCGCTTCCCGTACCTCGTCGCAACGGGAGTTGGCACCGCGGCGGCGGCGCTGCTGGTGGCGTGGACGGGGTGGGTGGGGCAGCAGCGGGCGACACTCGCCACACTGCTGATCGTGGTCGTGGCCGGGCCGGTGGGACGCGCGGTGCTGCCGCTGGTCGCCAGGCGGGCGGAGCACGACCCGCAACGCTCGGTGCTGGATCGCCCGTACCACCGGGTGCGCGCCCTGTACACACGGCGTGCGTACCAGCTGGATGAGATACTGCGTGGCGCCGCCGCCGACCGGGTGCGGGCCGATGCCTCCCGACTCGGTATGTCGGTCCCCGGTTGGGACCCGGTCACACTGGCCCGCGCGCTCGCCGACGATCCTGGCGTGGAGGCAGTGGCGGGGGCCACAATCTGGCGGGTCACCCGCGGCGGGCAGCTTCGGGCCAGCGTGCTCGTCGGCACCGCGACGTCCGATGCATCGCGCACACCGCTCGTCCTGCGCGAGGCTGATCCAGCCGAGGCCGATGAGCGTGGCGCACCGTGGCTCGTCGCCGACGCGGAGACGGCGTCGGTTCCTCCGTTGACCGTGGGATTGGGATTGCGGCTGGTGCTCCCCGTGCTCGACTCACTCGGGGGCGTGGCCGCGCCGCCATTCACGTCGGGCTGGCGTCGCGTCGCGATGGCGTGGGGCGTGCGCAGCCTCCGGCTCGCCGCCGCCGACGCCGCTGACGGCCGCACGAAGCTCCTGGTGCGGCGTGACGTTCGCGAGCGGGTGCAGGCGCTGCTGCCGTTCTTCACCGCGGGCGCAACACCCCAGCCGCTGGTGGTTGGGGACTCGTTATGGTGGGCGCTGGAGGTCTTCAACGCGAGTGAGGATTATCCGTTCGCTGAGCCGCTGGTGCTCGGCGGCGTGGCGCGGCGCTACGCCGCGGCGGCCGGCGTGGCGCTGGTGAATGCGCATAGCGGGCGGGTTCGCGTCGCGCTCCCCGAACGTGCCGACAAGGTGACGCGCTGGTGGCGCGAGCGACTGCCCGGTCTCTTCGGGCCGCGGGGTGCCTTTGCCCCGGAGCTGCTCGCCGCACTGCCCGCGCCGGTTGACCGGGCGCTGGTGCAGGGCAGCGCACTCGCGCGCGTCGGGCTTCCGGGCGACACTCTCGCGGTCCGTCCGCTCTTCTTCGTTGATGACGCCGATCGTGACGTCCCCTCGGGCGCCCCGGCGCCCTTCGTGAGTGGCGCCGCTGGCGCCCCGCTGGGGTGGGCCGTGCCCGTCGTCGATTCCGTTGACCGTGTGCGTGGCGCACTCGTGGCGCTCGGTGGCGCTCGCCCGGCAATTGCGCTCGTCGATGCGCCCGATTCTCTCAGTTGGCCGGCGATGCGCAACCGCCTGCAGCACGCGGCCGACAGCGCGCAGCTGGGGCGCGCGCGCGCGCACCCGCGTCGCGGGCACGTGCAGGTGGTGCCGGCTACGGACGGCCTGCACGTGGTGCAGGGCTTCTACGATTGGCCCTCGGATCGCGCGCCGTCACTCGCCGGCGTCGTGGCGCTGCACGGCGGGCAGGCTCGCGCAGGCAGTTCGCTGGTGGTTGCGCTTGGAGGGCCGGCGCATCCCACGGCAGCGGACGGCAGCCTGCGGCCGCGCATCGCGCGGGTGTATGCCGAGATGCAGGATGCGTTGCGGCGGAGTGACTGGGTGGCCTTTGGGCGCTCGATGGAAGCGTTGCGCAGGCTGGCCGCGCCACGCGATTAGCTTAGGGGTCCCCCTGACGTCGTGCGTGAATCACCCGGTGAAAGTGTGATGCCAGTTACCACGCACCGGTCCGTTGTTACCTTCTTGAACCTCGTTCGTCGGACGGTGTAAGCTTCTCCGTAGTAACACTCTGGTGCAACACTGCGCGCCAGACGTCGGAGAGTCGGGAAGCGCCCTCCATCCCACGAACGTTGACATCACCGCATTCTGCTCATCGCGAGCAAGCCTCGGGGCATCTTCCGGGCGCGCCGGCGCGGCGTCCATCGCTGACCCCGAGCACGCCCTCGACCGTACCGGCACGCAGCCGGGACGGCGATCGCCAGCGATGGGTCTTGATCGCCCTCTCGCTGCCACTTGTCGCCATCAACGTCTTCGGTGTGGCGTATTACGCGGCGTCCCCCGCGGCCCGGGTGCGGCATCCCTGGCACGCGCTGCTGCGCCCGTCGGGCGCGGTGGGGCAGAGCGCCGGCATCATCGCGTTCGTGATCTTCGTCTTTCTCTGGCTCTATCCCCTGCGAAAGAAGTGGAAGAAGCTGGCGTTCACCGGAACCGTCGGGCGCTGGCTGGACGTCCACGTGGCGGCGGCGCTGCTGCTGCCCCTGCTGCTCGCCACGCACGCGGCGTGGCGCTCCGACGGCGTCATCGGATTGGGCCTCGTGGCAATGCTCGTGGTGATTGCCAGCGGCGTCGTGGGGCGATACCTGTACACGCGCATTCCGCGCGCCCGCAGCGGGGTCGAACTGACGCGCGACGACGTGGCCGCCGCGCGACGCGACTTGCTGGAGCGCCTGGGCGAGACGACAGGGGTAGACGCCGAGGGGTTGGAGTCGATGCTCGCAACCGGCGGCGACGCGGACGCGCGGGGATTGCTGCCCGCACTGCGCCGCATGGTGGTGAACGACTTGACGCGCGCGCGGCGCTGCCGTGAACTCCGCCAGCGATTCGCGGCGCTGCAGGTTGCATCCGGCCGGTCGCTCGCCGGTCGTGCGCTCGACGAAGCGGTGGCGTTGGCCGACCGCGAAATGGCACTGGACCAGCAGGTGCACATGCTCGACGCGACGCACCGGGTCTTCCGGTTCTGGCACGTGGCGCACCGACCGTTCGCCATCACGGCGCTGCTGGCGGTCGTCGTGCACATTGTCGTCGTTGTATCGCTCGGCGCCACCTGGTTCCGTTGACGCCATGATCTGGACGACCATCGGGTTCTTCGCGCTCACGGCGCTCATGATCTGGTTTCACCTGCGTGGTGGCGCCGCACCGGCACGGCCGAGTGCTCCGGCGGCGCGACCCCTGGTCCCGTGTCCGCGTTGCGGGGCGTCGATTGTGGTTGGCAGCACCTTCTGTCCGGCCTGTGGCGTGCCGCAGTCGGCGTTCGAGGTGGTGCAGGCGCGCCTGGCCGTCGGTCCCGAGGTGGTGGGAGGGGCGCCGAAGGCCGCCGTGCGCGCCGACATGTGCGTGGGGTGCGGCACCTGCGTGGCGTCGTGCCCCGAAGAAGGGGCCATTGTGCTGCGGGGCAAGCTGGCGGTGGTGGATGATGCGCTCTGCCGTGGCCACGGCGAATGTGTGCGCGCCTGTCCGGTTGGCGCGATCTCGGTGACCACGGGTGCGGCCGTCAATCGCGTGCGCGTTCCACTCATCGACGCGAACTTCGAGAGTACCGTGCCTGGGCTCTACATCGTTGGCGAACTCGGCGGGCGCGGCCTGATCAAGAACGCCATCAACGAGGGCAAGATGGCCTCGGAGCACGTCGCGAAAGTGCTGCGGGGCACCGAACCGCCGGCCTCCCCCGAGCCGTACGTTGACGTGGCGATCATCGGATCGGGCCCGGCGGGCCTGAGCGCCGGCCTCGAGGCCCTGCGGCGCGGCCTGAGCGTCGTCGTGATCGAGCAGGGTTCGCTGTCGGACACCGTGCGGAAGTACCCCCGCCACAAGCTGCTCCTCGCCGAACCCGTGGCCGTGCCGCTCTATGGCGACCTCTGGATCGCCGACGCCTCCAAGGAGTCGCTGCTCCAGGTGTGGGAGACCATCGTGGCGAACACCGGCCTGCCGGTGCGCACCGGCGAGCGCGTGACGGGCGTGGTGCGCGAGGGGCAGTTCTTTCGGGTGGAGAGCAGCATCGGCACCCAGTTGGCCCGGAAGGTGATTCTCGCGCTCGGCCGTCGCGGCACGCCACGGAAGCTCGGCGTGCAGGGGGAGGAGCTCGACAAGGTTTTCTACGACATCGTGGAAATGGAGGCCTTCGCCGGCAAGCACGTGCTGGTCGTGGGAGGAGGCGACAGCGCCATCGAATCGGTGCTGGGGCTCGCCAACCAGCCCGCGACGACCGTGACGCTGTCATACCGCGGCACGGCCTGGGATCGCGTGAAGGAGCGCAACCGCGACAAGCTCGAGCGGGCGATTGCCGCCGGCACGGTGAATGCGCTGCTGGAGAGTACGGTGCGCGAGGTCCGGGCGGACGTCGCCGTCATCGAGGTCGCCGGCGAGGCAACCATCCTCCCCAACGACTACGTGGTGATCCGCATTGGCGGTGATGCGCCGTTTGCGCTGCTCGAGCGGCTCGGGGTTCGGATCGTGGAGAAGGAACTTTCGACTGGCGCGAGGGCGGGCTAGGTGCGCCTCTCGCGCGCCGCCGTCCTGCTGCTCGCCCTGGCGGCGAGCGGCCGGGCGGTCGGCGCGCAGCTATCGCCGGGTCCGCTGGCGCGGGCGCACGCCAGGCTCGAGGGCTCCACCAACTGCGTGGAATGTCACGGGCTCAGGAAGGAGCCGATGACGCAGCGATGCCTCGCCTGCCACAAGGAAGTGGCCTGGTTGATCGACCGAGACCGCGGACTGCACGCGCGCGCGCGCCTGGGCGCGAAGCGCGACTGCGCATCGTGCCACCCTGATCACGCCGGTGTCGACTTCGCGCTCATCGACTGGGGCGAGGGTGGGCGCGCGACGTTCGACCACAAGCGCACCGGATGGGCGCTGGAGGGCAAGCATCAACGGGCCAAGTGCGAGTCGTGCCACAAGGTCGAGTTGCGGCGTTCGCCCGTCGCCACGCTCTCCCCGCGTGTCACCGGCGCCGGCTGGATGGGACTCGAGACGAGCTGCGTCGCGTGCCACGAACGCGACGACGTGCACAAGCCGTCGCTCGGGACGGGCTGCGAGCGGTGTCACGATGCCGCCGACTGGCGGAAGGCGACGAAGTTCGACCACGCGCGCTCGTCGTATCCGCTGACGGGCAAGCACATCGACGTGGCCTGCGACAAGTGCCACAAGGCGGCGAAGTTCGGGCTCAAGCCCGACAGCACCGGCCACGTGATCGGTCGCTTCAAGCCGATTCCCTCGGGCGAGTGCGCCGACTGCCATGGGGACCCGCACAAGGGGCGACTCTCCAGCAAGTGCAGCCAGTGCCACAACACGCGCGGATTCACCGTCATCGACAAGGGCGACTTCGATCATGCCCTCACCCGCTATGCCCTGGTCGGCAAGCACAAGACGGTACGGTGCGAGTCGTGCCACGGCGTGAAGATGGCGCGCAAGACGCCGCTGTATGCCACGTGCGGCGACTGCCACGCCGATGCGCACTTCGGCCGCGCCACGAAGGCCGGGCGTCGCGCCGACTGTGCGGCGTGCCACTCGCTGGATGGCTTCGCACCGTCCACCTATACGGCAGCCCAGCATGCCACGACGCCGTTCCCGCTGAATGGCAAGCACGCGGCGGTCAAGTGCGCCGCATGTCACATCGCGAACGACTCGACGGTGCGAGGTACGCGGCAAGTCGTGCGTCGCGTACAGCTGCGCCCGGTATACACCACGTGCGCCAGTTGTCACGCCGATGCCCACAACGGCGAACTCACCGCCCGCGAAAGCCGCGGCGTCTGCACCGCGTGTCACACCGATGCGGGGTGGATTCCCAGCACGTACACCGCGGCGCAGCACGCCACGCTGGTGCTGCCGCTCGACGGCGCGCACGCGGCGGCGGCGTGCCGCAGCTGTCATCCGGCGCGGCGGGCTGCCGGCGCTCCGGCGCGGAATGCCTCGACGCCGTCGGTCACGGTGTCGCTGCGGGTGCCCGGCAGCAGCTGCGAAGTCTGTCATGTGGATCCGCACGCCGGCCGCTACGTGAAGGGAAGTGCGCGCGCGCCTGCCGGCGGTTGCCGGGCGTGCCACGATACGCGCCATTTCTCCCCGGCGATCATCACCGGCGCGCGTCATGGCGCACTGGGCTTCGCGCTCGAGGGAGCGCACCGGGCCGTGCCCTGCCGCGACTGCCACAAGGAGCTCGGCGCGACTCCGGCAAGGTCGACGCTGCGCCAGGCCGCCGCGGCAGCCGCCATTGTGCCACTCCGTTTTGACGCGGCGCCACGAGACCGGTGCACGGCCTGCCATGCCGATCCACATGGCGGCCAATTCGCCGGCCGCCGTGGCGGCGCGGCGTGCGACGCCTGCCATGACGTCGCCCGGTGGGTGGGGGCCAGTCGCTTCGCCCACGATCGTGATGCGAGTTTCCCGCTGGCCGGCGCGCATCAGCGCGTTCCCTGTGCCTCGTGCCACAAGCGCGTGACACAGTCCGGCGGTGAATCACGCGTGCTGTACCGTCCGTTGTCGAGCGCCTGCGAAAGCTGTCACCCGGCGGACGTCACCAAGAGGAAGCTTCCATGAAGACGGCGATGCTGCTGGTGGTGTTGTTCGCCGGCGCGGCAACAACGACGCAGTCGCAAACGGTGGCCAATCCGCACGGGCCCACCATTGGGGCCTGCGCGGAGTGCCATCGAGCGGACAGTTGGCGACCCGCGCGCATCAGCCCCGAGTTTCACCACGCGGAGCGCGTCTTTCCGCTGGAGGGGGCACACCAGCGCACGGCCTGCACCGCCTGCCACACCTCGCTCGATTTCAGAAAGGCCCCCACGGCCTGCGTTCAGTGCCATCGCGATGTGCACCAGGGGGAGCTGGGCAGGGACTGTGGACGGTGCCACACCACGCGCAGCTTCGTCGACCAGACGAACCTGAAGCGGATCCACGAGTTGACGCGCTTTCCGCTGCGCGGCGCGCATGCGACGCTGGCGTGCGAGGCGTGCCATACCGCATCGCAGCCAGGCCAGTCGCAGTACGTGCGTCGCCCGACGACCTGCATCAGCTGCCATGTCACGACCTACCGGCAGACGACCGCCCCCGACCACCAGGCGGCGCAGTTCCCGCAGGACTGCACGCTCTGCCACACGATGTCCAGTTGGGCCGGCGGCCGCTTTGATCACGCCACCTCACGATTTGCACTCTCCGGCGCGCACGTCAGCGTGTCGTGCGCCGGAT
This sequence comes from uncultured Gemmatimonas sp., assembly GCA_964355025.1. Lineage (GTDB taxonomy): Bacteria > Gemmatimonadota > Gemmatimonadetes > Gemmatimonadales > Gemmatimonadaceae > PNKL01. Next base: position 8,032 of record CAYHCW010000066.1, read on the forward strand.
GCCATGGCGATGGCGTCTTCCGCGGCAAGGCGACCGCCTGCATCGGATGCCACCAGACAGACTACACCTGGTCGAGGACGCCGCCGCACGCGGCGGCGGGATTTCCCACCACCTGCCAGACGTGCCACACCGTGACCACCTGGAAGGGAAGTACGTTCGACCATGGCGCCTCTGCCTTTCCACTGGCGGGCGCCCATCGTGCCGTCACCTGTTCCAGCTGCCATGCCGACAACGTCTACAAGGGAAAGCCGACCGCCTGCCTGAGCTGTCACCAGCGCCAATACGATGCCGCCACGCGGCCGCCCCACTCGCAGCTCGGATTCTCCTCGACCTGCACCGTCTGCCACACGATGACGTCGTGGAGCGGGGGAACCTTCGACCACAACGCGTCGGCGTTCCCGCTCACTGGCGCGCACCGTGCCGCCTCCTGCAGCAGTTGCCACGCCAGTGGCGTCTACCGCGGACGTCCGTCGACCTGCGTGGCCTGCCATCAGGCGAACTACGCCGCCACGTCAAGGCCGGCCCACGCCGCGTCCGGGTTCCCGACCACCTGCCAGCAGTGCCACAGCACGACCACCTGGCTCGGCGCTGGAGTAGACCACTCACTGACCGCCTTCCCGCTGGTGGGAGCGCACCGCGCCGTGGCGTGCACCTCGTGCCATGCCGATGGCGTCTATCGTGGCAAGAGTACGGCGTGCGTGTCGTGCCATCAGGCGGCGTATACGGCGTCGCTCCGCCCGCCGCACTCGCAACTTGGCTTCTCCACGGTGTGCACCACGTGCCACACCATGGTGACCTGGACCGGCGCGACCTTTGACCACAACTCCACGCGCTTCGCGCTGGCCGGGGCGCATCGCGCGGTCAGCTGCAGCGGCTGCCACGCGGACAATGTCTATCGCGGCAAGTCGATGCTGTGCGTTACCTGCCATCAGGCGCGTTACACTGCCGCCACGTCGCCTCCGCATGCCGCGTCCGGGTTCCCCACAACCTGCGAAGTGTGCCACGGCACGACCGCGTGGACGCCGGCGACCTTCAGTCACGCAACCACGCGCTTCCCGCTGACCGGTGCGCATGTCACCAAGCCGTGCGCAGCGTGTCACGGCGATGGCGTGTACCGCGGCAAGCCCATGACCTGCATCAGCTGCCACCAGAGAGTGTACACGGCCACCACCAATCCCAATCACGCCGCGGCGCATTTTCCGGCGGCGTGCGAGTCGTGCCACACGACGACGCGGTGGACCGGTGCGACCTTCAACCACGACGCCAGCTTCTTCCCCATCTACTCGGGCAAGCACAAGGGCAAATGGACCGTGTGCGCCGACTGCCACACCGTGCCCACCAACTACGCGTCCTTTTCGTGCTTCTCCTGCCACCGACAGTCGGAGATGGACAACAAGCACAGGGGGCGTTCCGGGTACCGGTACGACAGCCTGCTGTGCTACCAGTGCCATCCGAGGGGCAGCGGATGACCTACTCTCGGCGAGCGATGTCGGCGTATGCGCTGATGCTGTGGGCAGTTCCCGGGCTGGTGCGCGCGCAGCAGCCCGGCCCGCCACGGCCGACGACCGAGGCAACGGCCGCCGCACCGTCCTGGACGCGGATCACGTATATCAGCGGCACGACCATCTATCTTGAGGTCGGGTCCAGGGCAGGGCTGACGGAGACGAGCATCCTCGATGTCGTGCGCATCGGGACCGTCATTGCGCGGCTGAAAGTGTCGGCGCTCTCCTCGAACCGAGCGGCATGCGAGGTTGCAAGCCAGACGGTCGACGTGGTGGTCGGTGATTCCGTGCGCTACGTCGCCACGTCGCCGGCGGCCGCGGTGGCCGCGACTCCGGCGACACCCGC
>CAYHCW010000067.1:0-9748 GCA_964355025.1 uncultured Gemmatimonas sp.
CCTGAGATCAAGGTGTGGGTGATTAAGGGATAGAGTACGACAGAGTACGACAGAGGGGGGGCCACACCGGCCTCCCCTTCGTCGTTTGTCCCGCGTGCACGACCTCTGTAGTATTCTGTCGTACTCTGTCGTACTCTGTCGTACTCTTCCGTTCGGAACTTTCCGCCCGCCCAGGTGTTGCCCTCATAGCATGTCTGCCCCCTCTCGTTCCCTGCCCGCCCAGATTGCCGAGCACGCGCGCCGCGCGGCCTCGCTCTGCGTGGACAGCAAGGCCAGTGACGTCGTGCTGCTCGACCTGCACGGGGTCACCGACATGACCGACTTCTTCGTGGTCGCATCAGGCACCTCCGACACGCACGTGCGGAGCGTGGCCAGCAACCTGGTGACGGCCATGGCCACCACGGGATGGAAGGCGCATTCCGTCGAGGGCCTCGAACAGGGGCGCTGGGTCCTCGTCGATTTCGTCGATTTCGTGGTGCACGTGTTCCATCCCTCCATGCGTTCGTACTACCAGATCGAACGCCTGTGGGGCGACGCCCCTGCGGTTGCCATCACTACCTAGCCGGGAGTGCTGATGTCGAGGGTCCGTTTGATCCGCCTGTGCCTGTGCCTCTGCGTCGCCCTCCCGCTGGGAGCCCAGGGCTACTTTGGCCAGAACCAGGTCCAGTTCCAGAAGTTCAACTGGCGCATCCTGAAGACCGAGCATTTCGACATCCACTATTACCCGGAAGAGGCGCAGATGGCGCGCCTCACCGCGAGCATGGCCGAGCGCTCGTATGCCCGGTTGTCGCGCCTCATGAACTACCAGTTCAAGGAGCGCAAGCCGATCATCGTGTTTGCGTCGCGCGGCGCCTTTGCGCAGAACAACGTGTTTGGCGACCTCGGCGAAGGTACGGGCGGCGTCACCGACGCGCTGCGCCAGCGCAACATGTTCTTCTACACCGGCAATCTCGGCGAAGCCGAGCACGTGCTGACGCACGAAATGGTGCACCAGTTCCAGTACGACGTGTTCGCCCGCGGACGCGCCGGTCAAGGCCTCGAGACGCTGCAGCAGCGCCAGCCGGCGCTCTGGTTCATCGAGGGCATGGCCGAGTACCTCTCCGTCGGCCCGGTGCATCCCGCCACCGATGGCATCATCCGCGACGCGGCGCTGAATGGCAAGGTGCCGTCCATCGAGGACATGGAGCGGCGTCCCAACGAGTATTTCCCCTATCGCTACGGCGAGTCGCTCTGGCGGTACGTCGGGGGGCGCTGGGGCGACGAGATCGTCGGCGAGATCATGGCATCCACGCCGGCACTCGGCGCCGAACGCGCCTTCAAGCGCCACCTCGGCATGACAGTCGAGGAACTGGCGGGCGAGTGGAAGGACGCGATGCAGGCGCTGTACCTGCCGTCGGTGGGCGAACTCGACCGGCCGCGCAAGATCGCGACCTCGCTGCTGACGGAGCGTCGCACGGGCGGCGTCATTCCCATCTACGTGGCGCCGGCGCTGTCCGATGACGGCAAGCTCATTGCGTACATCTCGACGGGCAGCCTGCTGCGCGCCGAGGTCTTTCTCGACCTGTACCTCGCCGATGCAAAGACGGGCAAGCGGCTGAAGCGGCTCACCAAGAGCACGCTGAACCCCGAGTTTGAGGAGCTGCGTTACGCGTACTCGCAGAGCGCGTTTTCACTCGATGGCCGGCAACTGGCGTTCACGGCGCAGCGCGGCGGCAAGGACGTCTTGTACGTGCTGGACGTCGGGCGCCGCGCGGTCACCAAGCGCCTCGCCACCGACCTCGACGCGATGGTGGGCCCCACGTGGTCGCCCGACGGGCGCCGCATCGCGTTCAGCGGGCTCAAGGGCGGCATCTCCGACTTGTACGTCATCGACGCCGACGGCAGGAACCTGCGGCGGCTGACCAATGACCTGTACGGCGACGTGATGCCTTCGTGGTCGCCTGATGGCCGCACGATTGCCTACGCCAGCGAGCGCGGCCCGCAGACGCAGCTCGAGCTGCTGAAGTACGGCAAGTGGCAGGTCAACCTGCTCGACATCGAGCGGGGCACATCGGAGGTCATTCCCGGGCAGGCCGGCAAGAACCTGAATCCGCAGTGGGCGCCTGACGGCAAGTCGCTGGCGTTCATCAGCGACCGCGCGGGCATTCCGCAGGTCTTCCTCTACGATTTTGCGGACAAGCAGCACTACCAGCTCACGCGTCTCATCGGCGGGGTGCAGTCGGTCACGGAAAACAGCCCGGCGCTGACGTGGGCCCGCGCGGCCGACCAGATGGCGTTTGTCTACTTCGAGAGCAACGACTACACCGTCTGGCAGGTCGCCAACCCGCGCGCCCTCAAGAAGGAGCCGTACCGCAGCGTGCCGGTCGTCGCCCTCGGCGCCGCCGCACCCAGTGCGCAGCCCGACTCGGTGGCCCTGCGGCGTGCGCGCGACCGCGCCGCCGCCGAAGCGAACGTCAGCGCCATCGTGGCGCGGGCGGCCAGCGCCGGCGACACGCTGCGCTCGCAGACTGCGGCGCCGCGCGACCCGCGCCGGCAGTCGATCTACCGCGGTGAGGGCGGCCTGCGGCCGTCCGAACAGCTCCCGGACAATCTCGCCGGCCCCGGCTCGTCCGTGAGTGTTGCCGCGCTGCTCGACAGCGCGAGCTTCGCCCTGCCCGACACCGCGAAGTTCGTGGAGAGTCGCTACCCGGGGTCCTTGCGTCCCGAGTACATTTCGCGCCCGCAGGTGGGGTACGCGCAGGACAATTACGGGAAGGGCGTGTACGGTGGCACGGCCATCGTCCTGTCGGACCTGGTGGGCAACAAGCGGCTCGCGCTCGCCGGCGGCATCAATGGGCGCATCGAGGAGGCGCAGGTGTTCGCCGCCTATACGTCGATGGCGAATCGGATCCAGTACACCACCGGCATCCAGCAGCAGCCGACGTTCTTCCTGCTCGGGGCATCGCAGCAGCAGGTGAGCAATTCGCAGGCCATCCAGACGCAGGTGCTGGCGCGATACATCCAGCGATCGGCGTTCCTCGCCGGTCTGTACCCGCTGAACCGCTTCAAGCGCTTCGAGTACGGCGCGAGCTTCAACAACATCGACCGCTCCCTGATGTTCCTGAGCTACGGCGTCGATTACGCCTACGGCTACACCACCAACACGTACATCGACAGCATCGTGAACCTGTCGTCGCTCAACTTCGCGGCGCCCTACGTCGCGTTCGTGCACGACAACACGATCAACGGGTACACCGGGCCCATCTTTGGCCAGCGGTACCGGTTCGAGCTCGAGCACGCCGCCGGCAACCTGAGCTGGACCAACTATAACGTCGACTACCGCCGCTACGACGCCATCCTCTTCAGCTACCTGACGCTGGCCACGCGCGTGCAGACGGCCATCTCGGTGGGCAGCGACAGCGCCGAGCAGAACTTCCCCAAGTACATCGGGCGTGCCGACATCATTCGCGGCTACGACCGCGAGAACTACTCCTCCAACAGCTGCGAGACCGTTGCCAGCGGCACGGCGGCCTGTTCGGCCACGCAGTTGCTGGGCAGCCGCGTGGCGTTCGCCAACGTCGAACTGCGCTTCCCGGTCCTGCGCTCGGTCACCGTGCGCAAGTCGCGCATCTCGCTGATCCCGGTGGACGGCCTGATCTTCTACGACGCCGGCGTGGCGTGGAGCAAGGGGCAGTCGGTGACGACCTCGCGACCGGCCAACTACGACTGGCAGACGCAGCGCTTTCCGTTGCGCAGCTACGGCTACGGCTTTCGCGTAAACCTCTTCAACTTCGCCATCCTGCGCATCGACAAGTCGTATCCGCTCGACGGGGCGTCCCGGAAGGGCTACTGGTACTGGACGCTGGGGCCGAGCTACTAGCGCTCGGATTCCCGAGTCCGAAATCGCTCGCTCCCGCTACCGCCCGCGCCCGCTCGGCGCTCAATTTCACGAGTGCGCCGACTCGCCCTGATCCTGCCCATTGTCCTGGCCGCCTGCGGCCGTGCTCCCGTCGCGGGGAGCACGAGCGGCGGCTCGACCGCGAGCGCGTCCGGTCCCGACGCCGTCCTCCTGCGTTTCCCGCGACTCGGCGGCACCGCGCGCGCCTATCGCTGGTGGAGTGACACGGCCGTCTGGGCGTCCACGCAACGCTCGCCCGCGATTGGCGACGCCATCGCATTCGACGCAAAGCAGGGCATTCTCGTGATCTTCGACGCGGCGCGCGTGCCGGTGCGCATCGACCTCCGCGTCGGCCGGGTCACGCCGGCCACCGCCGAACGCCTGCGCGCCGTCGCGTCGGCCGACGGCTTTGGCGTCTTCGGCGTCGCCCCCACCGGGGAGGTGGTGCGACTGACGAGCAGCGGCGTCTGGCGCTTCAAGCCGCCGGCGCCGGTGCGCAGCCTGCTCCCGCTTCCCGACGGCGCCTTGTTGATCCTGAGCGACGCCGCTGACGGCCGCGTCACCATCCGCAAGGTGCGTCCGCCGCAGAAAGTCACCACCGACAGCGTGACGATCGCCGGTGCCGACCTGCTGATCCCCACCGCCGTTGGCGACCGCGTCTATTTTGCCGCGGGCGATCACCTCGAAGGCCTGCGCACGCGCGACCTCCAGCGATCGCTCTACATCACCTTCAGCAACACCGTGCGCGCGGTCGAGCCGACGCCGAGTGGCGACCGCCTGTTCGTCGCCGTGCAGGACAGTCCCACGCTGTTCGTGGTCGACCGGTACGACTCGGCGGTGCGCGACCGCATTGCGTTGGCCGACGCGCCGATCGCCCTGCGCATGGATCCCGACGGCCAGTACCTGCTGGCCCGCTCGGCCGGCGGCGATTCGGCGCGCGTGATCGCCATCGGCACGCACCGGGCCATCGGCGCCGTGGCCACCGCGTGGCGCGCGGACCTTCCGTTCATTGCCCCCGACGGCGGACTGGCGCTGGCCCTCGACGACGCGCTGGTCATCGTCGACGCCGAGACGAAGCGCGAGCGTGCGCGCGTGCCCAATGGTGCGGCCGATGTCTGGGCCCTCGTCCGCTGGAATGGCTTTCGCCCGCGCTCCGCATCGCTTGACGAACCGGTGCGGTTCGTCGATGAGTTTGCCGACTCGCTCTCCGCGGACACTGTGGCCGCTCACCCCGCGGCGGAGTCCCCCGAGCCCGTCGCGGTGCCGAGCCCGGTGCCGCCGTCCGACGCGCGCGCCGAACTGAAGAGCAGCGGCTGGATGCTCAGCTTCGCCGCGGCGCTGTCGGAGAGCCGCGCGCGGTCGATGGCGGCCGCCATGCGCGTGGAGGGCGCGAACCCGCGCGTGCAGGTGAGCCAGCGCGATGGCACGACCGTGTTCCGCGTTGTCGCCGGTCCCTTTGCCACGCGCGAGGCGGCCGACGAGGCCGGGCGGCGCAGCGGCCTGCCCTACTGGGTGTTTGCGGTGGCGCCGTGATCGGGCGCAAGCGTCCTGCGCCGCGCGCCCTGGAGCCGTGGGAAGAAGAGGGACGGCGGCTGGCCCCGCTCTTCTCCGGCACCTCGGCGGCGGTAGTCGTGGGCAATGACGCCGAGGCGGCAGCACGCGTGGCCATCGGCATCGCACGCGTCGCCTCCCTGGAACGACGCGTGGCCATCGCCGACCTCACCGGCGCGTCGCCCGCGCTCGTCGCGCTCGCCGGCGACGGCGACGCGCACGGCATCACCGACAGCTTTCTGTATGGCGTGTCACTGAACGCCGTGGCCCGTCCCGCCGCCGACGGCACGCCGTCGCTCTTCATCCTGCCGTGCGGCAGCGAGGCGACGGTGCCCGAGGACGTCTTTCGCAGCGACCGATGGCGCCGGCTGGCCGCCGGCTTCGCCGATGCCGGCGCACTGTTGCTGCTGGTGGCCACCGCCGGCACGCCGGGCCTGGCAGCGCTGGTGCTGCAGACCGACGGCGCCGTGTCGGTGGGCGATGCGAGGATTCCCCTCGAGTGGCGCGTACTGGCGCAGGCCGGCGACCGCGTGCCGCCGGCCGCGCACGTCGCTGCGGAGGCACGGCGCCGTCCGTGGTCGACCGTGAGCCTGGTGTCGGCCGGGTTGCTGGCGGTCACCATCCTCATTGCCATCGCGTCGCTGTGGCCGCGCGCGGGCGGCCCGGGAGCGCGCATGACACCCCTGGCCACTGCCGACCGCCAACCGCCGCCAGCGTCCGTGGCCGCGAGTCCTGTCGCCGTCGCGGCCGACACGGTGAGTGTTGGTCGTCCTGTCAATCCCCGGGACTCCGCAAATGCCGCGGAATTCGCGGTCGAACTCGTAGCGACAAACACCGCCATGGGTGCAAATTCTTGGTTGCGTGAACGCGGCGCGCCGTTGCCGGGCGTCACGGTGTCTCCCGTGCTGCTTGGCGCCGGCCGGGTGCGATGGCACAAGGTGCTGGCCGGCGCGTGGCGGGATCGCACGGGCGCCGACTCCATGCTGCTGTCGCTGCGCGATGAAGGGGTGTTGCGCGCCGAGGCTGGCCTGGTGGTTCGCGTGCCGCTGGCGCTGTTGCTCGAGGCGGGCGTGCCGCGAGGTGCGGCACCAGCGCGCGTGACGGCCCTCGTGGTCCGCGGCGTGCCGGCGTATGCGCTGTTGCAGGATGATGGAACCGTGCGCCTGTTCGCCGGCGCGTTTGAATCTGCCGCTGCAGCAGTGCTCCTCGACGCGGACCTCCGCGCGGCGGGACTCGCTCCGCAGTTGGCGTACCGAACAGGGAGAACGTTCTAAGTGCGGTTGACCAAACTCGAGTTGCACGGTTTCAAGTCGTTCGCCGATCCCACGGAGCTCACGTTCGAGCCGGGGGTCACCGCCATCGTCGGTCCCAACGGGTGCGGCAAGTCCAACGTCTCCGACGCCGTGCGCTGGGTGCTTGGCGAGCAGCGCGCGCGCCTGCTGCGCGGCGCCAAGATGGAAGAGGTCATCTTTCAGGGATCGTCGGCGCGCAAGCCGGTGAACATCGCCGAAGTCTCGCTGCACTTCGAGAACGAGGACGGCGCGCTGCCGATCGCGTACAAGGAAGTCGTGATCACGCGCCGCCTGTCGCGCTCGGGCGAGAGCGAGTACCTGCTGAACCGCACGCCGTGCCGCCTGCGCGACATCCACGACCTGCTGCGCGGCACCGGCCTCGCCGCCGACGTCGGCGTGGTGATCGAGAGCCGGATGATTGACGCGCTCCTGAGCGACCGTCCCGACGACCGGCGCGAGCTGTTCGAGGAGGCGGCCGGCGTGGGACTGTACCGCGACCGGCGCCGCTCCACCGAGCGCCGGCTCGAGGAAACGGCGGGTGACCTGGCCCGCATTGACGACCTGATCAGCGAGGTGGGCAGCCAGGTGCGCTCGCTGTCGCGGCAGCGCAAGAAGGCGGAGCGTCACACCGAGGTGATGACGCGCCGCCGCTCGGTGGAGCTGACGCTTGCCGAGCGCGAGATGGCCGCGTGGAAGGACGAACTGGCCCACCTCGACACGGAACTCCTGCAGCTGCGCACCGCGGTCCCCGACGGGGCCGCGCGCGTGACCGCCGCCGAGGGCGCGCGTGATGCGGCCCACGCCGCGCGCGCCGCCGCCGACACGGGCCGCCACGAACGCACGCGCGTCGCGATGTCGCTGCGCGAGTCGCTGCAGGTGCTCCAACGCGAGGTGGCGGTGGCCGAGGAACGCCACCAGAACGCCGTGACGCGCCGGCAGCGTGCCGAACAGGAGCGCAGCGAGGGCGCCGCCTTTGGCGACCGCTTGCGCGTGGAGTGGGAGGCGGCGCGCGCCGAGGAGGCAAAGTGCGACGTCGACCTCAAGGAGGCTGCCGAAGCGCTGCAGCGAGCGGTGACCGTCGAGGAGACGGCTCGCGCGGGCGTGGCCGTCGCGCGCGATGCGCTGGGGCGCGTGGACGTTGCCGTGCGGGAACTGCGCGACCGCATTCGTCGCCTGGAGCTTGAGCGCGAGGGCGCCGAGCGCGAGGCGGGCGAAGTGGCCCAGCGCACCGCCGTGCTGAGTGGCGAACACGAGCATCTCTCCGAGCAGGTGCGGCTTGCCGAGCGCGATTTCGTGGCGGCCTCCGACGCGCTGGTGATCGCGCAGGGCGCCGCCGAGCAGGCGGCCGCCGCGCGCGACGCGGCCCGCACCTTGGCGCGCGAGTGCGGCGAGCACGAAGCGGCGGCGCGCGCCGACCTGCGCCGCGTCGAGGAGGAACACACGGGCCTGCAGGGCAAGCTCAACGCGCTCGAGGGCCTGGAGCGCGAGCGCGTGGGCCTGGCCCCCGCCGCCGCGCGCCTGTTGCGCGAGCGCGCGCAGTTTGGCGAGGGCGCCGTGCTGGGACCCCTGTCCGACTTCATTGGCGCCGATTCCTCGGCTGCCGGGCTGGTCGAGCGTTTCCTCGGCCCCATCGTGCACGCCGTCGTCGTGCGCGACGGCGACGTGGCGACCGCCGTGCGCCAGTGGCACGCACAGTCCAACCCTGGGGCGCTGCTGCTGCTGCCCCTCGACGCCCTGACGGGCACGGACGATGCCATCGGTGCCGAGGAACTGGCCAGCCGCGTACAGTCCGATGGGCCGGTGCGCGTGTGGGTGCGCGCCCTGCTCGGCAAGGTGCGCAGTGTCGATGACGGCACGGCGTTCGTGGACGCGCGCGGCGCCGTCTGGCTGCCGGGCAGCGGTGGTGGCGCGGGCCCGTTGCGCCGCAAGGCAGAGCTGTTCCAGCTCCGCGCCGACCTCCAGACCATCGGCGCGCGCCGGCACGAGGCACTCGCGGCGCTGCAGCGCGTGCACGCCGACGTGGTGTCGGCCGAGAGCGCGGCCGCAGCCGCGGCCGAGGCCGCCAACGCCGCGCAGCAGGAAGAGCAGCGCGCGTCGTCGCTGCGCGCCGACCGCGACGGCGCCCGCGCCCGCCTGCTGCGCGAACACGCCGAGGCGGGCGCCCTCGCCGAGCGCCTGGCCACGCGGCACGCCGACCTGACGGCCCGCGTCGCCGACGGCGCGGCACGGATGCAGCACGAGAACACCGCGCTCGCCGAGACCGAGTTGGGCGCGGTGGCGGCGCGCGAGGCGCTGGCGGCCGCCGAGCAGCAGCAGGATGCGGCACGTGAGACGCGCGCCGCCGCGCAGGTGTCGCATGCGCAGAACGAGGCTCGGCGCCAGGTGGCTGCCGAGCGCGAGGAGCGCCTGGCCTTCGAGCAGGCGGGCGCCGCCGCGCGGCTCGATGCGCTCACGCAGGAACTCGTGGCCATCGATGCGTCGGACGACGAGCTCGCCCGTCAGATCGCCGGCTGGCAGCAGGATCTCGCGGGCCGCACCCAGCACCTCGCGGCCGCCGAGCAGGCCCTGGACGAAGCCGAGGCCGCCGTGCGTGCCGCGGACGCCGCCCTCGGCGCCGCGGAGCACGACCTCGACGCGGCGCGGCGCGACGCGACCGCGATGGGCGAGGCGCTGCATCACGCCGAACTCCGCCACAGCGAGCTGGGCGGCAAGCGCGCCGCCATCCGCGAACGCCTCGAGGCGGAGTGGCGCAAGCCGCTCGAGGAACTCCTCGCCGACTACGTGGCGCTCGAGATGGAGGACGACGCGCTGCGCGCCGAGGCCGAGCAGTTGCGCAGCCAGCTCGAGGCGTTGGGGCCGGTAAACGAGTTGGCCATCGAAGAGCACGACGAAGCGGTGAAGCGCTTCGAGTTCCTGACCACGCAGCGCGCCGACCTCTCGGACGCCCAGCGCGCGCTGCAGCAGGCCATCCGCGAAATCGACACGACGGCGCGCGAAATGTTCCTGAAGACCTTCGCCGAGGTGCGCG
>CAYHCW010000068.1:0-9711 GCA_964355025.1 uncultured Gemmatimonas sp.
CGTCGCCCGCGGCGGCAAACAGCCCCTCACGAACCGCACGCACCGCGGCCACAATCGGATCATCCGCGGCCGTGATGCCAGGGGAGTCTGGTGCGACCACTTCCAGGTCGTCTGCGATGCGATCAGTCCCAGGTTCAGCTGTCATTTCAGTAGCCCCCCATGAGCTCATCGGGCGTGCAGATCACCGGCGGCCGGTATCCCGCCGAACGGCACGCGCGCTCGATCAGCGGACGCTGCTCGGCATTCGCAATATGGCGCAGATTCCACGTCAGCAGGTAGTCCATGCCGTGCACCGTCGCGACCGCTACATGCAGCGCGTCGACGCCCGCCTTGGCCGGAAACGCCGCCAGTGCCTGCAGTCGGTGGGCCAAGGCACCCGCCGCGACCGTCACATCGAGGAGCGGAACACCAGCAGCACTCGCCAAGCGACTTGCGGATGCCGTCGGATCCCCGGCGGCCGCCTCATCGAGCACGACCTGCGAGACATACAGCGCAAATCGCACGCGGTTCGTGGCCCACCAATCGCGCGTCACCTGCTGCCGCGCGGCAGTGATCAGGTCGCGCGCCGGACGGGCAGCGAGGTACGACAGCACTGAAGTTTCCAGATAGACGCTGGGCACGTCCTCAACCTAGCGGCCGCAAGGCGGCGTTGCCACACCGGCACCTACAGCGGCGTGCGCCCCGGGCGAGAAGCTCTACGAAGAGGTGTTCTTTGGCCACGAGGCCATTGAGCCCACCGCGCACCCCAAGGTGCTGCGCTCGCCGGCCGACCCCGTGAGCGCCGAGACGGCGGACCTTATTGAGACGCTCATTCGCAGCGCCCTGGCCCAGCCCGACGACTGGGACGCGCTGCGGGTGCAGTTGCGCGCGCTGGTGCCCGACTTCCACGTGCCGCCCCCGCCGCCGCCGGCCGACGAGGCCGCGCAACGCATCTCGGGGGAGCAGCGGAAGCTGCGGTTGGTGTAGGGGGGGACGGGGCGGCGCGTGCGTTGGCTGGGCGGCGCGATGGAATGGTGACGCTCGAGGCACCACGGCACGGTATGCTCGGAGGATGAGACCGTCACTTGCCCTCTCTTCACAATACTGCTAAGATGACTGAGTGTGACCCAGTCCTCCGTCGGAAGCCGCTCGTATTTGTCGGATCGGCCCGTAAGGATCTCCTGGAGATGCCGGATGACGTGCGAAGTTCGTTCGGCTTCAAGTTCGACCGCGCTCAGATCGGCCGGCACCCCGTGGGCGCGCGTCCGTTCGGCGAGGGATTGCCCGCGGCCATCCTGAAGCTGACGGCAGACGAAAGCGGTGAGACCTACCGTGCCGCCTACGTCGTGGCGTTTGCCGGGGTCGTCTACGTACTCGACGTGTTCCAGAAGAAGTCGACGTCAGGAATGAAGACTCCAAGACCCGACAAGGCGCGCGTGAAACAGCGGTATCAATGGGCACAGCAGCACTACAAGTCCTTTCGAAAGCGAGACGATGGATGAGCGGCAAACGACGCGCGCCGACTACTGCAGGAGCGGTACCACGCAAGGTGCCCAGGGAAGTGGCGTTCGAAGCGGGGAGCGGAAACGTCTTCGCGGATCTCGACCTCGCCGACGCCGCTGAGCTCCAGGCCAAGGCCGACCTCACCCACGTGATCATCAACATCGTTGAGGATCATGCATGGACGCAGAAGAAGGCCGCGTCGGTGCTTGGCATCGCCGAGTCCGAAATGTCGGACATCATGAACGGCAAGCTGCGGCGGTTCAGTCGCGAGCGTCTCGAGCGATACCTGAACCTGCTCGGCATGGAGATTCGCATTCAGGTCTATCCACGCCCGGCTGGCAAGAAGCATGCTGGCGTGTCGGTGCAGGTACTCGCGACGGCGTGACGTCACGCGGGCCAAGGTGCTGCGCTCGCCCGCCGACCCGGTGAGCGCCGACACCGCCGATCTCATTGAGACGCTCATCCGCAGCGCCCTCACCGAGCGCGACAACTGGAAGCAGTGGTCGAGGCTTTGCATCGCGGCTCGAGTCGGGGGGTGGCCTGACGCGAGGTGTGTCGAGAAGGTCGGCCAGAGCATCAGTTGCCATTGCAAAATGGCAACTGGCATGCTAAATTGGCATTACCAGTTCTGCGAGGAGCCATGCGAACGACGGTCGATCGATTTGGGCGGGTGGTGGTACCGAAAGCCATGCGGGATCGGCTCGGTCTGCGGGCTGGGGCCGCGATCGAGATCGAGGAGAGTGCGGGTCAGCTCTCGTTGAGGGCCGTGGAAGACACGTCGCCCCTGATCATGCAGGAGGGAGTCCTCGTCTTTACGGGCGCGGCCATCGGTGATCTCGAGGCCGCCGTCGGCGCGGACCGTGAGGAGCGCCTGCGCCAGCTCACCGGCCGGCGCGCTTGGTGACTGCGCCCAAGGTGTTCGTCGACACCTCGGTGTTCGTGGCCGCGTTCGTGCCCGCGCACCCGCGACACGCGCCGGCGATCGATCGGTTCCGCCGGGCACTATCCGGCGAATTCCAGATGCTGACCTCCGCCCACAATCTCGCCGAAGTCTACTCTGTGCTGACCACACTGCCGCTGAGCCCGCGCATCGCGCCGACGTCGGCAGCGCGAATCATCCGCGAGAACATCGAGAAGCATGTGGACATCGTCCCCGTCACGGTGGCCGATTATGTGGACGTGGTGAACCACCTCGGGGATGCCGGCCTGGCGGGCGGAATGGTCTACGACGCCGTGGCGCTCCACGCGGCCGTCAAGGCCGGAGCAGCGCTTGTCCTGACCTTCAACCCGAAGGACTTCCGCCGCCTCGGGCCGGACGCTCGCATCAGCATCGAGGAGCCATAGGCTAGTTGGATCGACCGCCGCTGCCGGCGAGCTACACCAGTCCCAGCCGCGCCAGCAGCTCGCCGCCCGCGCGCACCCGCACCACCAGCTCGCCCGTCTCGTCGTCCATTTCCTGCCCCAGCACTTCGGCGCCGCGATGCAGCTCGGCGAGCTTCTTGCCGTCGCTGGGACTCAAGCGCACTTCGACGATGGGCCGCGACTTGCGCCGCTCCTCGAGCAGCCGCGCGCGCAGCGGCTCCAGGCCGCCCTCACGCACCGCGCTCACGAAGACACTGCCGGGGAGCAGGTTGTCCATTCGTTGTTCCTGTGCCCGTTGCTCTTCGCTCGACAACAGATCCGTCTTGTTGAAGACATGAATGACGGGCGTGTCGTGCACACCCAAGTCGGCCAGCACCTCGTCCACCACCAGCCGCTGCTCCTCCCACGTGGGGTGGCTGGCGTCGATGATGTGCAGCAGCAGGTCGGCTTCTTTGGTCTCCTCGAGCGTCGCGCGGAAGCTGGCCACGAGGTGGTGAGGGAGTTTGCGGATGAAGCCTACCGTGTCCGTAAGCAAGCACTCGCCACCCCGAACCCCACCCAGGTCGACTTCTCGGGTGAGAGGATCCAGCGTCGCAAACAGCCGGTCTTCGATGAAGATATCGGAGGCTCCGCTCATACCCTTCAACACCGAACTCTTCCCCGCATTGGTGTACCCCACCAGCGCCGCGCGGAACTGGTTGCGGCGCTGCCGGCGCTGCACTTCGCGGCTGGTGGTCACCTCGGCGAGCCGCGCCTTGAGCACACGGATGCGATGCCCCACGAGGCGGCGGTCGGTCTCGAGCTGGGTTTCGCCGGGGCCGCGAACGCCGATGCCGCCTCGGAACTTCTCGAGGTGCGTCCACATCCGCGTGAGCCGCGGCAGCGAGTACTGCAGCTGCGCCAGTTCCACCTGCATCTTGGCCTCGCTGCTGCGCGCGCGCACGGCAAAGATGTCGAGAATCAGTTCGGCGCGGTCAATCACGCGCTTGCCCAGCGTGAGCTCGATGTTCTTCCCCTGCGCCGGGCTCAGCTCGTCGTCGAAGATCACGACGCTGGCGTCGCGGTCGGTCATCAGCGTCTTGAGCTCTTCGAGCTTGCCGCTGCCGATGTAGGTGGAGCTGTCGGGGCGCTCCAGTTGCTGCGTGAGTTGCCCCACCACCAGCGCGCCGGCGGTGTCGGCCAGGCGGCCGAGTTCGTCGAGGTGCTCCTGGGTGAGCAGCTTGCCGGTGCCGCGCTTGAGCGGGGCGCCCACGAGGATGGCGCGTTCCTGCGGCGCCTTCAGATCGATGACGTGTTTGGCCACGTGGGTAATCTAGCCGGGTGTGGCGCGCGCGCGGTGGGATGGTACCGGGCGCAAAGAAACGATGCCAAGTCGGCGGCGCCGCTGCTACAGCTTCCCCTCAGTCCGCAGAATCGCGCGACACCTCCCGGGGAAACGGAGCGTTGACATCATGTATCCTATCGGATACGTTACTGGCGCCGCCTTCGATGTACACGTAACCGACGAGTTCCGCAGTTGGCTCGAGGGGCTTCGAGACACACGCGCCCGGGCACGTATCCTGGCGCGAATCGACAGGCTCTCGGATGGAAACGCCGGCGACAGTGCGGGAGTCGGCGGGGGCGTTTCAGAAATGCGCATTCACCTTGGCCCTGGCTATCGCGTGTACTTCACAGGTCAAAACACAAAGGTCGTGATCCTGCTCGCTGGCGGTGTCAAGCGCAGCCAATCCGAGGATATCCAGCGCGCCCGCGCACTTGCCCGCAACCTACCCCGGGACATCAATGCCTAGGACACGCACCAGCAAGTTCGATGCGGCGGACTTTCTCCGGACGCCGGCCGACATGGCCGCCTACCTGGAGGCCACCTTTGCCGAGTCGGGAGATGACCCGAGGGCTGTGGTCAGGGCGCTCGGGACCATCGCTCGAGCGAAGGGAATGACGAGCATAGCCCGGCGAGCGGGGCTGGGCCGGGAGAGCCTCTACAAGGCCCTGTCCGGCGAGCGCAGTCCCAGCTTCGACACCGTCCTTCGCGTCATAGCTGCGCTTGACCTGCGCCTGCTCGCCACCGCGGAGATGCCCCCGCGCCGGCGGCGGGCCGCTCGCCGGTCCACGGCAGGCGCGTAAACGGTGCTTAGCGTGGAGTTCATCACCGCAGATCCCGGAGGCTCCCGTGACTTTTCAGGAACACGACGTTGTGGTGCTTACCGAGGACATGCCGGGCGTGGGGCTCCGACAGGGCGATGTTGGCACGGTTGTGCACGTGCACAGCCTGTCCGCGTACGAAGTCGAGTTCACGAGCGCCACGGGCGACACCATTGCGCTGCTGCCACTCCTGGCGAGCCAGCTGCGCGCCGCCGCTGCCACGGACGTCATCGCGGTACGTTCGGCATAGTACCGGGTTTCGAAGGCCGACACCGAGGCGTATCGTCGCCTGTGACCGGGCGACGTCACCCATAGAGACTCCGCCGGGCTGCGGGCTGCCTCCGTCATCCGATGGAAGCTGTTGGCGCCCTGGCGTTACCGCGTAAGGGCGCACGCAGGGACACGCCGACCTGCGCTCCGCCGACGAACGACTAACGCCCGAGCGAGTCGTACCGCCCCTTCCCCTTGTACGGGCGGGTGACTGAGCCGAAGGGCGTGGCGAGCGTGAAGTCGCCCTGCACCGTGTACTCGATGCTCCCCTTCTGCAGCAGCACGTTGGCGGCCTGGGTGAGCTCGCGCATCGTGAACGTCACCGGCAGCGTAATGGTGCTCATCTTCCGGTTGTCGAGCGTGGTCAGCTTGGTCACCTCGCCCGTGGCCACCTGCAGCGATTCCGCAAACACCGTGTACGTCATGCGACTCGCGTCGATGCGATAATCGTTGGGATTGTAGACGTCGAGAATCACGTCGAGCGACCCGCCCTTGAGGCCGATGCCCTTCACCACCACGTCCCTCAGCTCCACCGTGGGGTTCTGGAATGACTGACGACTCATCGTGGCGCAGGCGCCGAGTCCGATGAGAAGCGAGGCCGCCACGACGGCACTGGCGCGCGAATAACGCACGGGCTGCAACATTTTGGTGATGGTCCGGAGGAGAGTGTAGTGCATAATACCCGCGAATCTTGACCGGGGTGCACTTGATGGATATCATTGATATATATCAATCAGCGAGCGAGTGCGTGAAGAAGGCCAAGCTCTTTGCCAACGGGCGCAGTCAGGCGGTGCGACTCCCCAAGGAGTTCCGGTTCGCCGGCACCGAGGTGTTCATCGAGCGGCGGGGAGACGAAGTGGTGCTCACGCCGGCGGACGCCGACAATCGCTGGGCCCGCTTTCACGCGGCGGTCGGCAGCGCCCCCGACTTCCCCGCCGACCGCGCGCAGGGCGCCCCCGAACGACGGAAGCCGCTGCGGTGACGGCCCTGATGCTGGACACCTCGGTGTGCATCGACCTCATACGCGGTGAGGCCCCAAGCCTCGCGGTCGCCCTCGCGCGGCACCGCGGCGGAGCGGTGGTGGTCTCGGCCGTCACGCTGGCTGAGCTGCGGTTCGGGGAATCGCGCCAGGCGCTCCGACGTCGCCGGCACACGGTGGACGACCTGCTCGCGCCGTTCGAGGTCATTCCGTTCGACGCGCGCGCCGCCGCAGCCTACGGTGTCCTGCGCGAGGCGCTGGAGCGTGCGGGACGGCCCATCGGCCCGCTCGACACACTCATTGCCGCCCACGCGCTGTCGGTGGGCGCGACGGTCATCACCGGCAACCTGCGGGAGTTCAAGCGGGTGCCGGGCCTTCGCGCGTCGGCGACCCTGCCGCTCGCTCCCTGAGCGACTTCCACCACTCCAGCCGCTTGGCAATCTCCTTCTCGAAGCCAAACGCCGTGGGCTCGTAAAACACGCGGTCGGCCAGCTCGTCGGGCAGGTAATCCTGCGGCGTGTACCCCTCGGGCACGCTGTGCGCGTACTCGTACCCTGCCCCGTAACCGAGCTCCTTCATCAGCTTCGTGGGCGCATTGCGAATGTGCAGCGGCACGCCGGCGGCCGGCGTCTCGCGCGCGGCGGCCTGCGCGGCCCCCCACGCCTCGTACACGCGATTGCTCTTGGGCGCCGTCGCCAGATACACGGCCGCCTCGGCGAGTGCCAGCTCGCCCTCGGGCGAGCCCAGAAAGTGATACGCATCGCGCGCGGCTATGGCGATCTGCAGTGCGCGGGGGTCGGCGAGGCCAATGTCCTCGCTGGCAAAGCGCACCGTGCGCCTCGCGATGTACATCGGGTCCTCGCCGCCCTCGATCATTCTGGCCAGCCAGTAGAGGGCGCCCTGCGGATCGCTGCCTCGTAACGACTTGTGATACGCTGAGATGATGTTGAAGTGCGATTCGCCGGATTTGTCGTACTGGGCAAATCTTCGTTGCAGGGCGGCTCTTACTTGTTCTAACGACAAGGGAACCTTTACGCTGTTCGCTGTACGTTTTACGCTGTCGGCTTCCTGCACGGGCACGGGCAACAACCCCACCGCGGCTTCCAGCACCGTCAGCGCGCGCCTGGCGTCGCCATCCGATTCTTGCGCGAGCACGGCCAGCGCGTCGTCGTCGATGGCGAGGTTCAGCGCGCCCAGTCCGCGGTCGGTGTCGGTGAGCGCGCGCTCGAGGACGCTGCGGATGTCGTCGGGCGTGAGCGGCTGCAGCACAAACACGCGCAAACGGCTCAGGAGAGCGCCGTTGAGCTCGAAGCTGGGATTCTCCGTCGTGGCGCCGATGAGGGTGAGGAGGCCGCTCTCGGCGTGCGGCAGGAGGTAGTCCTGCTGCCCCTTGTTGAAGCGGTGGATCTCATCGACAAACAGGATGGTGCGGCGCCCCGCGGCGCGCAGGCCCTCGGCGGCGGCGACAATCTCGCGCAGACGCGGCACGCCCTCGCTCACGGCACTGAACGGCACGAACTCGCCGTTGAGGTACTGGGCGGCGAGCCGCGCGAGCGTGGTCTTGCCGCTGCCCGGAGGACCCCAGAACAAGATGGACCCCGTTTCGCCGCGCTCCATCGCCACGCGCAACGGCTTGCCGGGGGCGAGGAGGTCCTGCTGGCCGGCCACTTCGTCGAGCGTGCGCGGGCGCAATCGCGCGGCCAGCGGCGCCGGGCCGGCGGCGGCGGCGAACATCGAGGGCTGTGGGGGTGCGGGGCGTTTGGTGGCCACTTTGGTAATCTAACATCTACTGCTTGCCACAGATGAACGCAGTCGAACGCAGAAGAAGGGCTTGATCCGCCGTCGCTGCGCTACCTGGAGCGACGCGGCGTTCGCTTCTTGTTCGACGGCGAGTCCGGTGAAGACCGCGGCGTGGCGCGGGGCGGCAGCGCGGACAGCGCGATGCGGACGTAGGCTGCCTTGGCGTCGTCGGGGTGCGGCTCAAGCGCAATGATGGTGATCTCGCCGCGGTCGGGGCCGTAGACCCAGAACAAACGGCCCGCGCTCGGCGTGCTGTTTTCGAGGTACGACTCAAACACCCGCTGGCCGTACCGCTGCGTCAATGATGAGATGTCGTGGCTTTGCAGACCCGGGTGGAATGGATTCGTCGCCAGATGCTGCACGGCCTTGGCAAGCTTCCGCGCGAGATCCGCGTCGCCTCGCGAGAGGGTCTGCCCCACCGCACCCCGGTGAAGGCGCTTCCACAGCGTCGCCATGCCAGGAAGCCCCATCCGCACCACGAAGCGGGACACCGTCCTCTACTTCGCGCGCGCGTCCAGGGCCGCGAGCAACGCCGTCGCGTCAACCGGCGCCCCCGATTTGCCGGCCGCCAGGTTGGCCATCGCCGCGTCCATGTCGCGGAGCGTGCGGAGTGAGACGGTGGGATCCGCGAGCACGCGGGGATACATCTCCACGTGCCCGTCCTCGAACAAACGGACGAGGTAGTGCGCAAACGTGCTACCCGCGGGAAGCGTCACGCGATTGCGCGCGTCTTTCTTGACGTCGAGTTCAGCGATAACGCCCATGCGATCTCCAGCCTGAGAAGCGTCCAGCAGGTTACGTCGCCGTGCCTCCAATGTCAACCCATTATGGGTAATCCCATTTGTGTTCAGCGGTGGCGACTCTTCGATGTGTTGGCCCGCAGCCACTCGGCGAAGGCGGGTTCGGACATCTCGCCGCTCGCCAGAGCCACCACCGAAATCACCGTCTCAGTTTCCGACGCCGTTACGCGATGCCCGTTGATCTCGAGGAACGTCGCGGCCACGATCCACGCCGTGCGCTTGTTGCCATCCACAAAGGGATGGTGTTTGGCGATGCCAAAGGCGAGCGTGGCCGCGAGTGACGGATGATCCACATCGTCAACGTAGTGGAAACGTTGCGGCGCTCTCGCCAGGGCGGACTCGAGCAACCCGCGGTCGCGGATCCCCGAGCCACCGCCGAAACGCCGCACGAGGGTCTCATGCAATGCTTCGACGGTGGCGACGCTCAGCCATCGCGGCTCCTTGCGCGCCTTCACCTACTTGGCCAGCTCAGCGAGCGCGTTACGATAGCGCCCCATCAGCCCTTCGGCCGCCTTCACGGCGTCGGCAAACTCCGGATCCCCCACGCGCACCTCGATGCCCTCGGTGCGTTCCACCAGGTACACCGCGTCGCCCTCGCGCACCTGCAGCCGGTCGAGCATCGCCTTGGGAATCACCACGCCCAGCGAGTTGCCGATGGCGCGGATCTTGGATTTCTTCATATTCGACTCCTGTTGTCACGGATGTTATAACATACACGTGACGAGGGAAGATAGGTAGGGTGCGGGGTGCGGGGGTTTGGTGCGGGGGGATGAGTGGAGGTTGGGGGAAGAAAAGAAGGGGGGGGCCAGCGCCGCCAAGCGCCCGCCCCCCCCCCCCCCCCCCCCCCCCCCCCCCCCCCCCCCCCCCCCCCCCCCC
>CAYHCW010000069.1:0-9672 GCA_964355025.1 uncultured Gemmatimonas sp.
CGAATCTGGTGCGTAACGGGTGCCGAACGGTCCAGCACATAAGTGTAGTCGCCCCGTTCGCCCGGCGCGACGGTGAAGCCCACCTGCCGGAAGGCGGCGCGCACTCGGTAACTTTCCCGGTACCAGTGCCGTAGGGCACCCAGGCGCCGTGACAGTTGGCGCCATTTCCCCACCGGAGACGAACACCATGCCCCTGGCGGTGCACGCCGCCCTGCTGGCCATCACGTGGCTGGCGCAGGATCCCCAGATCCCTGCGCCGCGCGGCTATGTGAATGACTTTGCCGGGGTGATCGGGGCCGAGCGCGTGGCGCGGATCGAGCGCATCATCGGCGATGTGCGCACCAAGTCGGGCGGCGAGATCGTCGTGGTCACGCTCCCTGACCTCGGCGACCGCGAGGTTGGCGACATGGCCCTTCGCATCGGTCGCGAATGGAAGGTTGGTGCGGCCGCCGAGGTAGGTGACGCCAAGCGAAACACGGGTCTCGTGATCCTCGTCGTACCCAAGGAGACGAGCGCCGACGGTCGCGGGCACATCAGCTTCCAGACCGGCAACGGTGTGGAAGGCTTCATTACCGACGCGCGCGCCGGGGACATTCGTCGCGAGGCGATGCCATTCCTTCAGCAGAAGGATTACGGCGCGGCGCTGGAGCTGATGACGTTGCGCGCGGCCGAGGCGTACGCAGGTGAGTTCGGGTTCGCACTCGACACGTCGCTTGAGGCGCCGCGACCGCCGCCTGGACGCGGTGCGCGCTCGCCGGGTGGCTTGCCGCCGGGACTATTCGTCATCGGATTCATCATCCTGATGATGCTGTTGAGCGGAGGACGGCGGCGCGGTGGCAACGGTTGTCTCTGGTTCCTGCTCGGCCAGGCGCTGAGCGGCGGTGGGCGCCATGGCGGCGGGTTTGGCGGTGGCGGTGGCGGGTTTGGTGGCGGCGGTGGTGGCGGTTTCGGCGGTTTTGGCGGCGGCGGCGGATTCTCGGGCGGTGGCTCGAGTGGGAGCTGGTAACGATGGCAAAGAAGATGACGCTGGATGACCTGGTGGCGCAGCTTGCGGCCGCGCACGGCGAGGCGCTGGAGGCCGTGGTGCTCTACGGCTCGGCGGCGAGGCACCAGGCGGCCCCAACGGGCGCTCTGGACGTGCTGGTGGTCGTGCGCGCGCTGGCCGATGGTGCGTTGCGCGCCGCCGGAGCGGCGACGCGGGCGTGGATGGAGGCGGGGAATCCCGCGCCGCTCACGCTGACGTCGGCGGAGTGGCGCTCGAGCGCCGATATCTTTGCCATCGAGTATGCCGACATCCTCACGGCGCATCGGGTGCTGCAGGGCGCGCTGGCGACCGACGGCATTGTCGTGACGCGCCGCGACCTGCGGTTGCAGCTCGAGCGCGAGGCGATGGGCAAGCTGCTGCAGCTCCGGCGCGAGATGCAGGCGCGGTTCGGCGATGCGGCGGGCCAGCGCGCGCTGCTGGATGCCGTGCGCGGCGGGATTTTTGCGCTGTTCCGGGCGGCGTTGCGGCTGTCGGACGATGTCTCGTCGGCACACGCCGACTCCGAAGCGGTGGCGCGCGACGTGGCGCAGCTCACGGGGCTCGATGCGGCGCCGTTCCTGGCGCTGGTGACGCACGCGCGGGGTACGAAGAAGATTGCGGACAGCGAGGCGCCGGCGGTGCTGCGCGGATGTCACGACGGGCTGGAGCGGTTTGCGGGGTGGGTGGACAAGCAGGTGATAGGTGATAGGTGATAGGTGGTAGGTGATAGTGGTTCGGTTGGTGGAGAGTCATTGGTGTTTGGCAGGTCCCCCTTTTCACGGAGAGATGTACAGATGCGACGTCGCGCGTTGTTCCTCCTGCTGCCGTTGGTGCTGGCGGGGTGCGGGTACAACACCATCCAGACCTACGATGAGACGGCTGCGAAGGCCAAGCAGGATATCGAGGTGCAACTGCAGCGCCGGGCCGACCTCGTGCCGAACCTGGTCAACACGGTGAAGGGCTTTGCCGCGCAGGAGCAGGAAGTGCTGACGAAGGTCACCGAAGCGCGTGCGGGGCTGTCGGGCGCCATCAAGGGCGGCAAGATGGCCGAGATGGCCGATGCCAACCAGCAGCTGACGGGGGCGCTGAGCCGCCTGATGGTGACGGTGGAGGCGTATCCGACGCTCAAGAGCGACCAGGGCTTCCTGCAGTTGCAGGACGAACTGACGGGCACGGAGAACCGGATTGCGGTGGCGCGAAAAGACTACAACGAGATGGTCGCCACTTATAACGCGTACATCCGCAAGTTCCCGCAGGTGCTGACGGCCAAGGTGACCGGGGCGAAGGCCCGCGAGTACTTCGAGGTGTCCAGCGCGGCAGCGCGAGAAGCGCCGACGGTGGATTTCGGGAAGAAGCCGTAGGGCAGTTCGAGGACCGTAACTCGCGACGTCCACCGCGAAGGGCGAAGGACGCGAAGGTTCACGAAGTAACGACATTGGGGGGAACTGCGTGGCTGCAGTTCCCCCCAATTGTTCTTCTCCGCGCATCTTCGCGTCCTTCGCCCTTCGCGGTATCAGTCGCCGTTGGCTATCGGGTCGAAGCCAACGCCCTGTCGATGGCCCGACGCACCGCCGCCGGCGTGAGATCGCCCGTCAACGGCTGGTCACCGATGAGCAGCGTGGGCAGCTCCGTGATGCTCGCGGCCTCCGCGCGCTCCTTGTCCCACATCACCATCGGCAGCATGCGCTGTCGCGCGCGACAACTTGCCTGTGCCTCGGGGTTGGCGCCGGCACGCACGGCGATGGAGTCGAGCCGCGGCTGAGGGTCGTCGAGCGCCGCCCACTCATCACGCGCGGCGGCGATGAGGTCGAGCGCTTCCCAGAATCGGCCGTTGAGTCCGGCACAGAAGGCCGCGTGCGCGGCAAAGCGGGCGTTGTACACGGTGTCGGCCGCGCCGGCATTCACGTAGGCCAGGCGAATCTTGCCTGTCTCGACGTACTCTCGGCGCAGCAGCGGGACGAGCTCGTGCAGTTCGCTGGCGCACTTGGCACACTGCAGTTCGCCGACAAAGACGACCCACAGGCGCGCGGTCGGCGCGCCGAGGATGCGCGCGGTGTCGACGCGGGCGAGCAGCGTGTCGGGGCGCTCCTCGAAGCGCCGCAGTCCGCGAATGCGAATGGAATCGCGCACGGGATTGACCGCGCGCGCGTGCGGCGCGGGGGAGTCACCGCACGCGATGCCAGCGAGCAGCGCGAGGACGACCAGGAAACGAGGAGACATCGGTGTGGTGAAGTTCATGGAGGGTGGCAGTCGCTGAAAGATAGGATGCGGGCATGGACACGGGCCACCGCGTCGATTTCTTGCTGCGCTCCAGTTGCGACTCTACATTCCGCGCAGGATCTCCCCTCCATCTTGCCGGCCCAGGATCATGCACTTTTCGCGACCCCTCGTTCTTGCGTTGTTCTTTGCCGCCGCCTGCTCCCGGCCCGCGCCCGCTCCCGACCCGCAGTTCGTGGCGCAGTGGATGCGTTCGTCGCTCTCCTTTGTGCGCGCCGAGCGGCTGGGTCCGCCCGTTGCGTCGCGCATCTCGGCGTATGCCGGGGTGGCGCTCTATGAAGGGTACGCAGCGGATCCGGCGTCTGCGCTGACTTCGCTGGGTGGGCAGCTGAACGGCCTGCCGGTGCTGCCGGTGAATCCGGCTCCCGTGGATGGCGCCATCGTCGCTGCGGAGGCGGAGCGAGTGGTGCTGGACTCGTTGTTCCGCGACGGGTTTGCGAGCACCCGACGCACCATCGACTCGCTGGCCAAGGCGCAGTCGGACGCGCGCGTGGCGGCGGGCGTCAGCGCGGACGTGCGAGACGCGTCAGTGGCGCACGGCAAGGCGGTGGCCGCGGCGATTCTCGCATGGGCGGAAACAGATGGGTTCTACCAGCAGCTCAGCAAGGTGTGGACGCCGCCGGTGGGGCGCGGCCAGTGGGTGAACACTGCCACGCCCGACCAGTACGTGCCGATCATGATCTCCGGCGAAACGGACTTGGTGCGTCCCTCGAACCCGAACGTGGCGATGGAGCTGGAGCGGGCGGGTGAGCGGTTCGTGTTCACGAATCGGCCCAAAGACGCAAGGCCGACGACGCTGCCCGTGTTCAACCCCACCAAGCCGACGGCGCCGTTCTGGGGCGACCTGCGGCCGTTTGCGATCAAGAATGGCGACGAATGCGCCCCGCCCGCGCCACCGGCGTACTCGGAGGCGCCGGGCTCGCCCTTCTGGAAAATGGGAAAGGAGTTCTTCGACTCGATGGCGGTGCTGACGCCCGAGAAGAAGCAGATCGCCCTGTTCTGGGCCGACAACCCCGTGGCTACCGGCACGCCGGGGTTCCACTGGGTCAGCGTGGCAAACCAGATGGTGTCGCGCCGCAACCAGCGCGCCGACCAGGCGGTGGAACTGTACGCGCTGATGACGATGTCGATTGCCGACGCCTTCATTGGGTGCTGGAAGGAGAAGTACCGGTCGAACGTCGTGCGCCCCGTGACGTACGTGCAGCGCGTGTTCGACAAGACGTACCAGACGGTGTTCCCCACGCCCCCGTTTCCGGAGTACACCTCGGGACACTCGGTGCAGTCAGCGGCGGCGGTGGTGGTGCTCGAGCGGCTGGTGGGCGACACGATCTCGTTCATCGATTCGACGCAGGTCGATGTGGGGCAGGCACCGCGGCCCTTTGCCTCGTTCCGCGCGGCGCGCGACGAGGTGGCCGTCTCGCGGCTCTACGGCGGCGTGCACTACCTGCCGGCGATCGTTGACGGCGTGACGCAGGGTACCTGCATCGGCACGCGCATCCTTCAGATCCAGACGCGGAAGGCCCCGTGATTCCCTCGCGGCGAGCGGCCGGCTCCGGCGGCCGCTTTGTGGCGCTGCTGGCCGTGATCGGGCTCGCCGCGTCGTGCAGCGAGCCGGTGGATGTGTCGTGGCACCAGGAGCAGGGGTATCGGTGGCGTGCACTCGACGTCTCGCGGCGCGGACGCGATGGCTTCACCCCCCTGGCCGCGGGCGTCACCGGGCTGACGCATGCGAACGTGGTGGACGATGAGCACGCGATGGCGAATCGCAACCTGCTCATCGGCGCCGGCGTTGCCATCAGTGACGTGGATGGCGACGGCCTGCCGGATGTCTTCCTCGCATCGGTGGAGCGCCCGGCCGCGCTGTACCGCAATCTCGGCAGCCTGAAGTTCGAGGATGTGACGGCACGGAGCGGCGTCGACACCAAGGGGCTGGCGACGTCCGGCGCCGCATTTGCCGACGTCGATGGCGACGACGATGCCGACCTGCTCGTGGGCACGCTCGGCGGTCCGCTGAAGCTCTTCACCAACGACGGGCGCGGGAAGTTTGCCGACGCCACCGCGGCGAGCGGGCTGAGCAGCGGCCTTGCCGCGACGACGCTGACGCTGGCCGACGTCGATGGCGACGGCGACCTCGACCTGTACGTGGCGACGTACAAGACGCGCAACGCACTCGACGCCTTCCCGCCGCAGGCACGCTCGTTCGACCAGGTGGTGCACAAGGTCGGCGCGACGTACCTGGTGCGCGACGAGTGGACGAAGGAGTACCGCGTGGAGGACCGTCCCGACCTGGGCGGCATCGTGCGATTCCAGCGCGCGGAGCGCGACCTCTTCTTCCTGAATGACGGGCGCGGTCACTTCACCGAGCAGCCGACCTTTGGCGCGCGGTGGAGCGACGAGCAGGGTGCGCCGCTGAAGGGTGCGCCCGACTACTTCGGGCTCGCGGCGCGATTCTACGACGTCAACGGAGACGGTGCGCCCGACTTGTACGTGTGCAACGACTTCGAGGATCCCGACCAGTTCTGGCTGAATGACGGCAAGGGCGGGTTTCGGCTGGTGCCCGCGCTGGCGCTGCGCTCAACGAGCAACACCTGCATGTCGGTGGATTTTGCCGACATCAACCGCGACGGCGCCGTGGACATCTTCACCGCCGACATGCTCAGCCCGACGCTCGCGGCGCGGCAGCGGCAGATCCCGACGCACACGCCGATGCCCAAGACGATGGGTGTTGCGCCGGACCGGGCGCAGTGGATGCGCAACATGCTGCAGGTGGCCCGCGGCGACGGCACGTGGGCGCAGATGGCCGATTTTGCTGGCGTGGCCGCGACGGACTGGACGTGGGGATCGGCATTCGTCGACGTTGACCTCGATGGCTACGAGGACCTGCTGGCCGTGACCGGCCACCGCTGGGACATCCGTGACGCCGACACGTTCGAGCGCATGCGCAACAGCTTTCCGCGCGTGGCCTGGAACCGCGAGCAGGGCGAGTTCCCGCGGTTGGCCGTTCCCAGCGTGGCGTACCAGAACAACGGGGACCTCACGTTCGCGAACCGCAGCGCCGCGTGGAAGTTCGGCGCCGACTCGGCCACGTCGAACGCCCTGGCCCTGGGCGACCTCGACGGCGACGGTGATGCGGACGCGATCGTCGGCCGGCTGAATGACGCGCCGATGGTGTACCGCAACGAAGCCGCCGCGCCGCGCGTCGCGGTGCGGCTCCTCGGGCGCTCGCCGAACACGCGGGGCATCGGCGCCGTGGTCACCGTGCGCGCGGCGTCGCTGCCGGTGCAATCGCGCGAGGTCACGGACGGCGGCGCCTACCTGTCGTCCAACGACCCGCAGGTGAGCTTCGCCACGGGGCGCGACAGCGCCTTCACGCTCGAGGTGCGCTGGCGCGACGGCGCCGTGAGCACCATCGCCGACGCGCGACCGAACCGGCTGTACGAGATGAACCAGGCGGGTGCCGTGTCGATGCCGCGAGTGACGCCGCCGGTGCCGGCGGCGCTCTTTGCCGACGCCACCGCGCTGCTGGGCGGCCATGCGCACGTCGAGTCGGCGTTCGACGACTTCGCGCGCCAGCCGCTGCTGCCGAATCGATTCTCGCAGCTCGGACCGGGCGTGAGCTGGATCGATGTTGATGGCGACGGCCGCGAGGACCTCGTCGTCGGCGCAGGGCGCGGTGGGGCGCTCACGGTGCTGAGGAATACGTCGCGCGGCTTCGTGCCGCAGCGCGCCGCGCTCGCGGCGGCCGGCGACCTGGGAACGGTGCTGCCGGTGTGGCGGTCCGCCGGCGCCTTGTCGCTCGTGGTGGCGCAGTCGAACTACGAGGCGACCACCAAGGACGACGCGCTCGCCCTGCCTGGCGTACTCGGATTCGCAATGACCGGTGGGCGGCCGGGGTCCTCGAGCGTCATCGCCGCGCCCGACTCTGCTTCCATGGGAGTTCTGGCACTCGGCGACGTGAACAACGACGGCATTCCCGACCTGTTCGTTGGCGCGCGCGTGCTGCCCGGCGCTTGGCCGCTGCCGGCCCACTCGCGGCTGCTGCTCGGGACGGCCTCGGGCTCGTTTGTGCCAGCGGATGTCGACAACGCACGCGCCGTGGCCAACCTCGGCCTTGTGAGTGGCGCCACCTTTGCCGACCTCAACGGCGACGGGCGCGCGGACCTCGTGGCGACGAGCGAGTGGGGGCCGGTGCGCGTGCTGTTGAACCGGGACGGCCGGCTGGAGGACGCCACGCCGTCGCTGGGCCTCTCCGGCATCACGAGCCGCTGGAACGGCGTCACCGCGGGTGACTTTGACGGCGATGGCCGACTGGACCTCGTGGCCACCAGCTGGGGACGGAACGTGCCGTGGCACGCGAGTGCGTCGCGACCGCTGACGCTGCTCGTCGGTGACTTCGGCAAGGGCGTGGGGATGATGCTCGCACAGAATGATTCGGCGACGGGGCGCGAAATTCCGCTCGAGTCATTCTCGCGGCTGGGGGTGGCCATTCCGTCGGTGCGCGAGCGGATTGCCTCCTACACGGACTATTCGCGCAGCGACGCGGCGGCCGTACTCGGTCCGCTGGCGAAGAACGTCGTGCGCGTGGGTGCGACCACGCTGGAGCACACGCTGTTCCTGAACCGCGGCACGAAGTTCGAGGCGCGAGCGTTGCCGGCCGAGGCGCAGCGCTCGACGGCGATGAGTGTGGTGGTGGCCGACTTCGATGGGGACGGGCGCGAGGACCTGTTTCTCGGACAGAACTTCTTCCCGACGGAGATCGGGACGATGCGCTTTGATGCGGGTGCAGGGCTGGTGTTGCGTGGAGACGGGGCCGGCGGATTTGCCGCGCTCGGCGTTCGCGAGTCGGGCGTGTCGGTGCTGGGCGACCAGCGCGGGGCTGCCGTTGCCGATTTCGACGGGGACGGTCGCGTGGACCTGGCGGTGGCGCAGAACGGTACGCTCACGCGGCTCTTCAGGAACACGACCGGCGCCGTGGGCGTGCGCGTGCATCTCGACGGTGGCGCGAGCAACCCGCTCGGCCTCGGGACCCAGCTTCGCATGATGGCGAAGGACAAGGCGGGGCCGGTGCGCGAGGTGCGCGCCGGGTCGGGTTACTGGTCCATGGATGGTGCCGTCACCGTGATGCCGCGCGTCGCCGGCTCGGATGCCATCTGGATTCGGTGGCCCGGCGGCGCAGTGCAGACGATCCCGCTGTCGGTCGGCACAAAGGAGCTACATCTCAAGAAGCCCTGACGCCGGCGAAGTCCTGGTCGGGCTTCTTCGTGGACGTGGAGTCAGGCTTGGCCGCCGGCAGCCGCCGCGCACGCGGCGGCCCCGACTTCGTCCAGATCACGATGAGCCCGCAGCCCGCATTGCGCCCGGCAAACTCTCCCGGAACATCGGCGGGCCCCGTGTAGACCTCGAGCGCCTGAATGTCGGGCGCCGGCACCGCAGGGCCGAACGCGTTGTCAACGCGCTCATCGACGATGTACTCCGGCAGGCAGCGCATCGGGGCGCGAGTCATCCGGATGAAGCAGCCCGCGCCTCCGCCACATTCCACGTGTACGCCGCGGAACGTGCGAATCACTTCCTGCAGCCGGCTGGCACCAGTCTTTGCAATCTCGTCACCCGTGAGGTACTGCCCGCGGCCGGTGAGCCGGCGGTGCTCGAAGTCGGCGAAGCGCGCGCCCAGGGACGCGGGGGCGTCGACCTTCACTTCTGGAAGCGTCTGTGCGCCAGCCACCGACGGGGGAGTCGCATCGACTTCGACGTCGCGCTCCAACTGCTCGCCAGGCGTGAGGGCGACGGCGAACGTGGCCGCCGGGTAGCGCGGCGCCCGGACCATGAACTTCACGAGTCCACTGGCGAGGCCGACGAACTGGTACAGGCCCAGCGAGTCGCTCGTGACGCTTCGCCCATCGCCCAAATGCACGATCTGCGCATTGGCGATGATCGCCTGGGTGCGGACGTCGATGACCGTCCCGTAGATGCGCGCCGTGCCGCGTTGGGCGTGCAGGGGAACGGCCGCGAGAGCGGGCAGCGTGCTGCAGGCAAGGATCCAGCGACGCAGGGTCATGACCGGGGGGACGGGGAGACGATGGGGAAGTATGCCCTGGATGAGTGCGAAAGGCGAGTCGCGCCGGCCCTTGCTCAGGTGGGCATCGCGGATGCAGTATCGCTGGGCATCAGGGCGGCCGCGCGCCGCGCCAGGTGCGATGTACCCCGAGTAACCCCCGGCACTTGGGACACCATTTGTCCCGGCTACCATGCAGACGCCCAATCAGCCCCTGCAGAAGGCGCACGAGGGGACGCGCCCCCTCCTCCAGGCCGTGTCGGGGCTGCTGGCGTTCGAGACCCTGACGGGGATCGCCAACTACCTGCTGCCGTTCAGC
>CAYHCW010000070.1:0-1523 GCA_964355025.1 uncultured Gemmatimonas sp.
GTCGGCCAGCTCCCAGGCCAGTTCGGCCCGTGCCCCGCGGGTGAGAAATGGCGCGCTGCCGTCGTCGAGGGCATCGTAGAGGTTGGAACGGACGACGCCGCGCACCACCAGCGTGTCGATGGTCCACGGAATCTTCTCTTCGGCCGCCGTCCATTCATCGCCGTGGCGCCGGAGGCGCAGGACGCGCTCCGGTGAGAGGTTGAACACCACGTCCACGGGGCGCTCGCTGGTTGAATCGCCGCGCACCACGACTTCCATGCCGGCGGGAATGCGGCGGTCGTCGATGAGTCCGTCGACGGCGGCCAGGGCGGCCGCGGCATCGGCGGCGTTCAGCCCACGTCGTCCCAGCAACGAAGCGAGCGACTCGCCTCGCCCGAGGGTGTCGCTCGCATTCCAGCGCTGGAGGCCGAGTCGTGCGGCCGGCGTACGGTCAGGCAGGGAGACGCGCGGCAGTCGCAGCACCGCGACCGCAAGTGCAGCCGCCACCACGAGGATGGCGGCCCGCCGCGTCGTACGCGTCAATCCATCTGTCTCCGAATGAAGGTCGGGATCTCCATGTCGCTGAGATCCTCGATGCGGCGCGGTTCGGGCGTGCTGCGGGGGCGCTGCGCCGGCACGGCGGCACCGCCCTGGTACGCCGCGCCGATGACCGGGCGCGCCCGGGGTGCGTCGGTGATGGAAATGACCGAGTTCTTGCCGGTGGTGCGACCGCCGACCGCCGGCTGGGCCTTGGCCTTCTCGAAGCCGGTGGCCACCACGGTAACGCGCACCTGGCCCACCATGGCCGGTTCGACGCCGGCGCCGATGATGATGTTGGCCTCCTCGCCCACCGCTTCCTGCACGATCTGGCCGACGGTGGTGAAGTCGGTGAAGCTGAGCTCGCCGTCGCCGCCGGTGATGTTCACCAGCACGCCGGTGGCGCCGGCGATGGAGACGTCGTCGAGCAGCGGGCTGGAGAGCGCGATCTGCGCCGCCTCGACCGCGCGATTCTCGCCCGAGCCGACGCCGGTGCCCATGATGGCCGCGCCGCCGTCCTTCATGACCGTGCGCACGTCGGCAAAGTCTACGTTGATGATGCCGCACTTGGTGACGAGGCCCGAAATGCCCTCGGTGGCACGCAGCAGCACTTCGTCGGCCTTCTTGAGCGCGTCCTGGAACGGAATGTTCTTGCCAACCACGGCGAGCAGGCGCTCGTTGGGGACGACGATCATGGTGTCGACGAACTTGCGGAGCTCTTCGATGCCCTCTTCGGCCTGGCGCATGCGCTTGCGGCCTTCAAAGAGGAACGGCTTGGTGACGATGCCGACGACGAGGGCGCCCGCTTCGCGCGCCAGCTCGGCGACCACCGGTGCCGCGCCCGTGCCTGTGCCGCCGCCCATGCCGCAGGTGACGAAGACGAGATCGCTGTTCTGCATCACGCGCGCCACTTCGTCGCGGTTCTCCTCGATGGCCTGGCGCCCGATCTCGGGGCGCGCGCCGGCGCCGAGTCCGCGCGTGAGCTTCTTGCCGATCTGGATCTTGAC
>CAYHCW010000070.1:1623-9539 GCA_964355025.1 uncultured Gemmatimonas sp.
GGCGCGCGCCGGCGCCGAGTCCGCGCGTGAGCTTCTTGCCGATCTGGATCTTGACCCCGGACTTCGAGTTCAACAGGGCATGATTATCGGTATTGACCGAGATGAACTCGACGCCCTCGAGCAGCTCCTCGATCATGCGGTTGACGGCGTTGCCGCCGCCACCACCGACGCCCACCACCTTCATGCGGGCGCCGTTGACCGGCGCGCTGGTCTCAAGTTCGAAGTTCAGGGCCATAGCGCGAGTTGCTCCACCACGGAGTTCGGACGAGCACAGACTGGACGCGAAGAATATATGCGCGGGCGCACGCGGCACCAATGTGGAGACGAACGATGGGGGGAAAAGCAATCTGCGGACGACACGGGTGGGTGTGCATTCCGCAGAAATGTGATCTAGGAGCAGAGAACGACAGAGTGCTACAGAAGACGACAGAGTACGACAGTCCCTGCTGGCTCTGTCGTACTCTGTAGCACTCTGTCGTTCTCTGTAGTTCTCTGTCCTAGAAGAAATCCTGCAGCCACGTCTTCACTCGCCCCGCCAGTCCGTCGAAGTTCGGTGTGCCGCCGGCCAGCGAGAGCCGCTTCCCCTTGCCCACCAGCATCCCCTGGGCCACGCGGCCGGCGCCGTACTGCACCAGCCCCACGGCCGTGGCAAAGCGCGGCGCCTGCACGCTGTCGGCCAGGCCGCCCAGGAACTCGCCGGGCATGCCAATGCGCGCGCCGACGCCAAAGACCTCGTTCGCCAACTCGGCCATGCCCGGCATCGCCGCCACGCCGCCGGTGATCACCACGCCGGCCGCGAGCCGCTTGAGGTAGCCGGCATCCTCGATGTCGCGCACCGCCAGTTCGTAGATCTCGCTCGTCCGCTGGTGGATGATGTGCGCGAGCAACTCCCGCGGAATCTGCCGGTCGCCCTGCACCACCGTGCTCGGCAGGCGAATGATGTCGCCATGCGCCACCATTGGCCCATACGCGCAGCCGTACGCCTCCTTCAGCCGTTCCGCGTCGGTTTGCGTGACGCCCAGCCCGTGCACGATGTCGCTCGACACGTTGTTGCCGCCGTACCCGATGGTGCCAAGGTGGCGAATCTTCCCTTCGTGGAAGATGGCGAGGTCGGTGGTGCCGGCGCCGACTTCCACCAGCGCGACCCCGAGCTCCTTCTCGTCGTCGGTGAGGACGCTGATGGCCGCGGCCAGCGGCTCGAGCACAAGCTCTTGAACCCGGTACCCCGCCCTCTCCACGCTCTTCCGCAGATTCATCGCCGGCGACGAACCTATCGTAACCAGGTACATCTCTGTCTCGAGGCGCGTCCCGATCATGCCCATCGGGTCGCGGATGCCGACGTTCTTGTCGACGGTGTATTCCTGCGGGATGGCGTGGATGAGCTCGCGGTCCTGCGCGATGGGCTGCGCGCGGGCCACGGCGTTGGCACGTTCCACGTCGTTGCGCCCGATCTCCGCGCCGGTCACCGAGGCGATGCCCTTGCTGGTGACGGCCTGCACGTGCTCGCCGGCGATGCCGCAGAACACATTCTCCACCCTGGCACCGGCCATCTGTTCGGCATCGGCCAGCGCCTTGGTGATGCAGCGCATCGTCTCTTCGATGTCGGCCACGACGCCGCGGCGCATGCCGGTGGTGCGGGCCTGCCCCACCCCGAGGATGTTGACCGAGGGATGCCGTGGCAGGTCGCCCACGACCTCGGCGATGATGGCGGTGGTCTTGGCCGAGCCGATGTCGAGGCCCGCTACGAGTCGGTCGAGGTTCATGGGAGTCTGGCGATGACCTGGTCACGGTAACGCAGGTCGAGCTCGACCGCGCGCTGTCCACGGCGCGCGAGGTCGCGTTCGACCGGCAGGATGTCCGACAAGCGTGCCGCCGAGAGGTCCCCGGCGGCGAGCACAAACAGCGAATCGACGTGCACCGACAACTCGCCGCGCGGCAACCGCTGCACGGCGCTGATGCGCGCAAAGAGCGCGGGCGTGTCCTGGCGCACTGCACCCAGCAACTTCAGTGCGGACACATCCCGGGCGTTCAGCAAGGGCAGATCAAGGTCAACGGCCGTCGGGTCAATGGGCAGCGGGCGACCTGCGGCGTCGTACGGGGCCAGCCCCGCCGCCGTCGCCACGAACGCCACCGGCGGCACCTCGGTGATGTGCACGACCAGCGTGCCCGGCAGCCGCCGCGTGATGCGCACGTCGCGCACCTGCGGATGCGACCCGATGCGCCGTTCCCACACGCCCGCGTCGTCCCAGATGGACGCGGCGGTATCGATCTTCATTCGCGAAACAATCTGGTCGGGCGCGATGTACCGCGTGCCATCGATCTCCACCTTGCGGGCGTGAAAGAAGGCCATGCCGCGCGCGCCCGCGCGAATCCACCAGGGCGACGACAGCACGCCGAGCGCGGCCACGCCAAGGACGGCGAGGCGCAGGGCGCGGCGAAGTGTGGAGGGCGAGTGCGGAGCGGCGGTGGACATCGTCCACTTAAGACGATGGAAGGGCCGTTACAGAAACAAGAAGCGGACGGCGTACGGCGTACAGCGTACAGCTGACGGCTTCTTTTCAAAAAGAACCCGTACGCTGTACGCTATCCGCTCTCCGCTATCCGCTCACCGCCTTCCAGAATCAGCCTGAGCTCTGGCCCCGTCTTCGTGATGTCCCCCGCCCCGACGGTGAGCACCACGTCGCCGGGCTGCACCGCGGCCGCGAGCGCACCGGCGAGCGCGGTGCGCGGCCCCATCCAGACTGGCGAGCGTCCCGCCGCGGCCGCGTGATCGGCAATCAGCTGCGACGTCACGCCCTCGATGGGCTGCTCCCGGGCCGGGTAGATGTCGGCCAGGTAGATCACGTCGGCCGCGGCCAGCGCCTCGCCGAACGCCTGCGCGAAGTCGCGCGTGCGGCTGAACAGATGGGGCTGGAACGCCACGACGATGCGCCGACCGGGAAATGCCGATCGCGCGGCGGCAAGCGTCACGCGGATTTCGGTGGGGTGATGGGCGTAGTCATCAACCAGTTCACACCCCTGCACCGCGCCCAGCCGCTGGAACCGCCGCTCGGCGCCGGCCAGCGCCGAGAGCCCCGGCGCCATCTGGGCCACCGTCAGCCCGAACGCCCCGAGACCCACCGCCAGGGCGGCGAGCGCGTTGAGCACGTTGTGGTGTCCGGGCACGCTCAGCGCCACCGAGCCCGCCGGTGCCCCGTCGAACACGACGTCAAACGTCGTGCCGCCGTCGGCCGGGTGCAGGTTCACGGCGCGCAGCCGTGCGTCGGCGCTGGCGATGCCGTAGCGAATCACCTCGGCGCTCGGCGGCGTCGGCAGCGCGTTGGCCCCCACGTCGTCCGCACACAGCACCACCCAGCGCGCACGCCCCACGAACTCGGCGAAGGTCCGCGTGATGTCGGCGAGGTCGGCGTAGATGTCGAGGTGATCGGCCTCGACGTTGGTGACCACCGCCACCTGCGGCCAGAGCGCCAGGAACGACCGGTCGTACTCGTCAGCCTCGACGACGAACACCGACTCGCCGCCGTACTTCAGGTTGCCGCCCCACGCCGTCACGCGTGCGCCAACCACGCCCGTCGGCGACATGCCCGCTGCGGCCAGGGCCTCGGTGGTCATCACGGTCGTCGTGCTCTTGCCGTGCGTCCCGGCAATGCCGACGAGCAGGCCACCCGCGCAGCACTCGGCGAGCGCCTCGGCGCGGCGCACCAGCGGAACGCCGAGCTCGCGCGCGCGAGCCAACTCCGGATGGTCCTTGGGCATCGCGCTCGTGTACACCGCGGCCCGCGCGCCGTCGAGATGCGCCGCGTCGTGCCCCACCTGCACGCGTACACCCACGTGCTCGAGGTCGGCCACGCGCCCCGGGTTCTGGTCACACCCGGTGACCCGCATCCCGCGGCGCACGAGCAGCTCGGCCAGCGCGCTCATTCCCGCGCCGGCCACGCCGATGAAGTGCACCGGCCGTTCGTCGATTCGGTCGATCAGGGGCATGGCTGAATGGTGATGCGAGGGAATGACGAGTGGTAGACGACCGGCACCGCCGCGGCGTGACCGTCGGCGCGCAACGACGTGCCACCGGCGGCAACGAAAGGGTGGTGGTGGCCCGCGTCCTTGGGGGTACCCTGTGGCTCACCTTGACCGGGGAGCCGATGATCCTTACCTTCCGTAAGGAACTTCAGGAGCCCCACATGCCCACCGGCACCATGACCAGCAAAGGACAGATCACCATCCCCAAGATGGTGCGGGAGGCGCTTGGCCTCCTCGAGGGAACGAAGGTCGATTTCGAGCTCCTTCCCGACGGCGCCGCACTGATGCGGGTGAAGCGGACCTCCATCATGTCGCTCTTCGGCAAGTACTCCACCGGCGGCATCAAGGTGAGCATCGAGGAGATGGACCCCCGGTCCCTGGACATCTTCAAGTGATTGCGCTCGACACCAACGTCCTGCTGCGGTTCGTCCTTGCTGATCCGGACGAGCCGCAAACGGCAATCGCCGACCGGTGGATCCGGCGACATGCGCGCGACGGCATCCACGTCGACGACATCGTGTTGTGCGAGACGCTGTGGGTGCTGCAATCGAGATACCAATGGGGCCGCGCCACGGTGGCCTCGCTCGTCGGAGACTTGCTTGACTCGGACGGGTTTGCCTTCAGCGACGACACCGTCGTGCGTCGCGCGTGGGAGGGGTACCGTGACGGCAGGGGCGACTTTTCCGACTACCTGATTCGCGAGCGCGCGCGGCGCGCCCGGGCAGAGCCCGTCGCGACCTTCGATCGCGCCTTGAACCGCGAGGCCGGCTTCCAGCCGCTCGGGTAGCAGCAGGCTACCCGCGCACCGCGCCTTCGGCCGTCGGCGCCGGCGCGTCCCGCAACTCCGCCTCCGCACCCTTCAGGAAGAAGTGCGCGTCGATGCGCCGTTGGTCGCAGTAGTGCCGGATGAACGCCGGCAGGTGCGGGCCCAGCTCCGAGCGCGTCACCGAAGCACCGTGCCAGGCCAGCCAGCCATCCACCAGGCCGGCCAATGTGCCACCGCCGGCGCGGGCGAGCAGGCGCATCACCTGGAACTGCCAGAGCGCGCCGGACATCTGGGCGACGTCGCGCACGCGCGCGATGTCGGCGGCCGGCATGGTCGCGTGGGAGCGCACCTCGTACGGCGGTTGGGGGTCGAAGGCGATGCCCATGCTCTCGGCCTTTCGCCACAGCTCAGTGCCGGGCAGGATCATCAGGTCGAAGACGGCGAGGTGCGGCGGTTTCAGTGACGCCGCGAAGTCCAGCGACGTCCGAAACGACTCCATGGTCTCGCCGGGCAGGCCGGCGATGAGCTGCAGCTCGAAGTCGAGGCGATGCGCGTGCAGGTGCGCGATGCCCTCGAGGAACTGCTGCCGCTTGAACCGGCGCTCGACGATCTCGAGCACGGCGTGATCGCTGGTCTGCAGTCCCACCTCGATGAACGCGAAGTTCGCGCGGGCAAACAGCTCGGCCATCTCGTCGTCGATGAACTCGGCCCAGACCTCCGTGTGGAACGGGATCTTGCGGTGATTGTGCCCGGCGATGAAACGGCAGATCTCCTTGGCGCGCTCGGCGTTGAGGTTGAACACGGGATCCATCAGGTAAATCTCGCTGACGTCCTGCTCCAGCCAGTAGCGCAGCTCCTCGATCACGCGTGCCGTGTCAAAGCGGCGGTTGCGGATGGAGTAGTCCTTGTTGTAGAAGCAGAAACTGCAGGTGAACACGCACCCGCGCTGCGTCTCGAGGCAGATGACGCGCCCGGTGTGATCGATGTAGTTGGCGAGGTGCGGC
This sequence comes from uncultured Gemmatimonas sp., assembly GCA_964355025.1. Lineage (GTDB taxonomy): Bacteria > Gemmatimonadota > Gemmatimonadetes > Gemmatimonadales > Gemmatimonadaceae > PNKL01. The sequence goes on from CAYHCW010000070.1 coordinate 7,414, forward strand.
GAGACCACGCGGTTGAGGTCGCGGACGATGGGCGCCGCGTCGTTGGCCACCACGCGGTCCCCGTCGCGGTACGAGATGCCGGCGACGTCGGCCACTTGGCCCGCGTCGCGCCAGCAGCGCACGAGGTCGCAGAAGGGCGTCTCGCCCTCGCTGCGCACGATCACGTCGACGTCCGGGTTGCGCGCGAGCACGGCATCGGCCACCGGCCCGACCTCCGGCCCGCCGAGCACGATGCGCACCTGCGGGCGCGCCGCCCTGATCAACTGCGCGGCGGTGAGCATCGCCCCGACGTTCCAGACGTAGCACGACAGCCCGACGATGTCGGGCTCGGTCTCGAGCACCGCACTCGCGATGGCCTCCCCGCTCGCGGAGCGATCACGCTCGACGATCGTCACGTCGGTGGCGGCAATGCCGCCGTGCTCCACGACGTATGCCTTGAGATACAGCAGCGCCAGCGGCATGAACGTCGCGTTCGAGTGCCTCGTGGCCAGGGTGATCTTCACGGGTGCGTCAGCAGCGCATTGATGCGCTCGGCGATGTCCCGCGCCGCATCGGGCCGTCCGCGCGCACGCGCCGCGTTGGCCATCTGCAACAGACGGGAGGCATCGCCCAGCAAGCCGCGCACGGTGGCATCGAGGCGCTCGGTGGTCAGGTCGCGCTGCGGCAGGTGCAGCCCCGCCCCGGCGCGCTCGATGACGACGGCGTTCCTGGTCTGGTGGTCGGCGGCAGCCGTCGGCAACGGCACGAGGATCATCGGGATCCCCCACGCCGACAACTCACTGGTGCCCATCATTCCCGCGCGCACCAGCGCGAGATCGCTCGCCGCGTAGGCGTCGGTGATGGGCGCGAGATACGGCACGACGCGCACGTCGGGACGGTCGAGGTGCCGATAGGCGTCGTACTGCCCCTTGCCCGTGGCCCAGATGACACACAGGTCACTCGGCACGCCGTGCTCCACCCACGCCGCCACCGCCTGGTTCAGCGCCCGCGCACCCTGGCTGCCACCGAAGACGAGCAGGACGCGCGCCCGTGCCGGAAATCCCCACCGGGCCCGCGCGGTGACCGGATCGGGATGAATGTCCGGCAGTGGCTCAATGGGATTGCCGGTATCGATGTACTGGCAGTGCCCGTGCGGCAGCGACGCGGCGGCCTCGGGGAAGCCGAGGTACGCCTGCGCGGTGAAGCGCGCGCTGAGCCGCGCCGTGATGCCGGGGTAGGCGTCACCCATGTGCTGCACCACGGGAATGCCGCGGCGCCACGCCCAGAGCATCGTGAGCCCCGCCGCGTACCCGCCGGTGCCCACCACGAGGCGCGGCGACAGCTCGCGGCCGAGGCGCCCCATCGCGCTCCACGCGCCGACGGCGCCGCGCAGCGTCTTCCAGTTGTTCCAGACGCGCGGCCGGTAGAGCGGATGCAGGTCGAGCAACGTGTGCGGAAATTCCGTGGTCGGCAGCACGTCGCGTTCGATGCCGCGGAGTGCGCCCACGAAATGCGGGTGCACGGCGGCATTCACGCGCACGAGGGCGCGCGCGATGGCGAGGCCCGGGTACAGGTGACCGCCCGTGCCGCCTCCGGCAAAGAGCACCGTCACTGGCGCTGCTGCCATCAGGGCGCTCAGGCGAGCGCCGGCGCAATGCCGGGAGCGGCGCGCGTTGGATCGGTCGCGGGCTCGCCGTGCACCCGTTCCTTCGCGCTCCCGATATTCACCAGAATCCCGGTCATCAACAGCGAGAGCAGCAGGTTGGACCGGCCGTACGAAATGAACGGAAGCGTAAGGCCCGTGGTCGGCAGCAGCCCGATGGCGACGCCCAGGTGCAGGTACGCGGTGGTCACCATGGTGAACGTGATGCCGATGGCCAGCAGGCGCTGAAACGGCGTGCGGGCCTGCTGGGCGATGCGATAGCCAAGCCAGCCGTAGGCCGCAAAGAGCAGCGTCACGCCGGCAATGCCCACGAAGCCCCACTCCTCGCCGATGTTGCCGCCAATGAAGTCGTTGTACGGGAGCGGGAGGAAGCCGTACTGCTGGCGTCCCTCGCCGTACCCGACGCCGAACCAGCCGCCCGACCCCACGGCGATGAGCGACTGCTGCAGCTGGAAGTTCACTTCGCGATGCACGGCGCCGGCCT
>CAYHCW010000071.1:0-7108 GCA_964355025.1 uncultured Gemmatimonas sp.
CCGAGCTCGGGGCCGACCCGTTGAAGATCACTTCCAAGTACATCCTGAAAGAGCATGTCGGCCCGCTCGTGTTCGCCCTCTCGGCGCTCACGTCGCTGATGCTGCTCAACTACGTCGCCAAGAAGTTCGGCGACCTGGTGGGCAAGGGGCTGTCGTGGCGGGTCATCGTCGAGTTCTTCGCCCTCTCGGTGCCGTTCACCGTGGCGATGACGCTGCCGATGGCCATTCTCGTGGCCACGCTGCACGCGTTCAGCCGGTTGGCGTCGGAAAACGAGATCACCGCCTACAAGGCCAGCGGCGTCTCGATGCACCGCCTGGTGGCGCCCGTGCTGGTGGCGGCGCTCGCGTTCACGGCGTTCATGCTCTTCTTCAACGACCAGGTGCTGCCACGGGCCAACCACCGCCTGGCCACGCTGACCGGCGACATCTCGCGCAAGAAGCCGACGGTCGCGTTCAAGGAGACCATCATCAACGAGGTGTCGCCCAACCGGCTGTACCTGCGGGCGGGGCGCATCAATCGTGCCACGAGCATGATGCGCGAGGTGACGATCTTCGACCTCAGCCTCCCGCAGAAGCGCCGGACCATCCACGCCGACAGCGGCCTGCTGGAGATGTCGCCGGATGAGATCGACCTGCAGCTGACGTTGTACAGCGGCTCGATGACGGAGGTCTCGCTGCAGGAACCGGCCAAGCTGCAGCGCAACTTCTTCCGCACGGACTTCCTGAAGGTGCGCGGCGTCGGCAACCAGTTCGAGAACGACGCCCCCGACCGCAGCTACAAGAGCGACCGCGAAATGACCATCTGCGAGCTGCAATCGCGCGTGGAGCACGCGGCCAAGACGCGCGACAGTTCGTGGCAGGTGCTGTGGCGCTACGACCGCAAGACGGCGCGCGCGTTGCAGCCCGACAAGCTGCAGAACGGCCTGGGCGCGGCGTATTGCCGGGTGCTCGGCGCGCTCCGCGTGAAGACCGCCGCGGCCGCCGTGCCGCAGGATCCCGTGCCGCGACACGTGGCGCCTTCCACGGGGGTGTATGGCGCCGACGGTGATTCGCTGCCGGAGAGTTCGCGCGGCGTAATCGTCGAGGGCACCAGGATCCAGTTTGCGAATGCCCAGAACATCGTGGACGGGCATTCGGTGGAGATCGAGAAGAAGTTCGCCATCGCCGCCGCCTGCTTCATTTTCGTGCTGCTCGGCGCGCCCATTGCGCTGCGCTTCCCGCGCGGCGGCGTGGGGATGACCATCGGCGTTTCGCTCGCGGTCTTCGGCCTGTATTACGTCGGGCTCATCGTCGGCGAGACCGTCGCCGACCGCGATTACCTGTCGCCGTTCTGGGGCATGTGGTCGGCCAACTTCATCCTCGGCGCCATCGGACTGGTGCTGACGGTGCGCCTGGGGCATGAAGGGACGACAAACCGCGGCAGCGAGACCACCGAGCTGCTCGACCGGGCGCGCCGCCGTGTGGTGCGTGTCTTCCGGCGGCGGCGCTGATGCCAATGATGAAGCCGCTCGACCGCTACGTGCTCGCGGAGTGGATGAAGATCTTCGCCGGCACGGCGCTCGGGTTCCCGGTGCTCGTCATCGTCATCGACCTCACGGAGAAGCTCGACAAGTACCTCAATCGCAGCCTCTCGCTGAAGACCATCGCCCTGGCGTACCTCTACGGCGTGCCCGACACGATGTTCCTGGTGATGCCGGCCGCCGTGTTGTTTGCCACGGTGTTCTCCGTGGGCGGCTTCACGCGCCACTCCGAGATCACCGCCGCCAAGGCCAGCGGCATCAGCTTCTATCGCTTCATCCTCCCCATGGCGTTTGGCGCGCTGCTCGCCGCCGGCCTCGGGCTGGGCATCGGGGTGCTGTCGCCGTACACCAACTCGCGCCGCGTGGAGCTGCTCAAGGAACGGCAGTTCAGCAACCGGTCATCGCGCTTCAACTTCACGTATGCCGCGGAAGACGAGCGCATGTACACGATCGGCAGCGCCGACGTGGACAAGCGGGTGCTCGAGGGCGTGGTGGTGGAGCGCAAGGGCAAGGATGCCAGCTATCCCACCTATTTCGTGGCGGCGCGCGAAGGCAAGTATGACCCGCGCGCGAAGCAGTGGACGCTGAAGGAGGGGGTGCTGCACATCCTCCCCACCGATGCGATGAACATCAGCATCGCCTTCGATTCACTGCGTGACCGTCGCATGCGCGAGGAGCCCCGGGCGCTGATGTCCAGCTCCAAGGTGCCCGACGAGATGAGTTTCACTGAACTCGGGCAGTTCATCCGGGCGCTCGAGCGGTCGGGCAGCGACGTCGGGGCGCTCAAGGTGGGACGGATGCTCAAGATCGCCATTCCGGCGACCTGCGTGATCATCATGCTCTTTGGCGCGCCGCTGGCCACCAGCACGCAGCGCGGCGGCACGGCCCTTGGCGTGGGCATCAGCCTGGGAACGACCGTCATCTTCCTGATGCTCGTGCAGCTCACGCAGGCCATCGGCTCCAAGGGGATGGTGCCTCCCAACCTCGCCGCCTGGCTTCCCGGGATCCTGTTCGGCCTCGTCGGGCTCGTGCTGCTGGCGCGAGTCCGGACCTGAGCCCCCGCGCGCTCCCGTGTCCTACGACGACTTCCTGACGACCGCACGCCGCGAGACCAGCTCGTACCCGATCATGCAGCGTTCGGGCGTGGCGCTCATGCGGCCCATGGCCAGGCTGACGGTGGGCACGCTGCGCGGCCTCGGGGCACGGGTGTTGTTCGTGCGCGACCTCTGGCTGGCGCTCAAGGAACCGCGCACCTACCTGCCGCACATCATCCCGCAGATGCGGGCCATCGGCGTGGACTCGGTGCCACTGGCTGTCATGGTTGCCGCGTTCATTGGCAGCGTCATCGCGCTGCAGGTGCGTTACCAGCTCTTTCCCGGCATCCAGCTCTCCATCGTGGGGCTGGGGGTTCGCCAGATGATCGTGCTCGAGGTCGGCCCCCTGCTCACCGGACTCGTGCTCGCGGGTCGCGTGGGGGCCCGGATGACGGCGGAGATCGGCACGATGCGCGTCACCGAGCAGATCGACGCGCTCGAGACGCTGGCCTACGACCCCGTGGCCTACCTCGTGGTGCCGCGCATCATCGCCGCCGTGGTGATGTTGCCCGTGCTGACGGTCATCGCCGACATCACGGGCGTGCTCTCCGGCCTGTTCGCGGCCATCACGATCACCGACGTGCCCCTCTCGGCCTTCCTGGAAGGCGTGCGGCTGGGGTTCGATCCGTTCCAGGTGACGTACAGCCTCATCAAGGCGACGATGTTTGGCTCGGCCATCGCGTTCCTCTGCTCGTACGAGGGGTACGCAACGACGGCCGGCGCCGAGGGCGTGGGCAAGTCGACGGCCAAGGCGGTGGTCATCAGCTCGATGGCGATCCTCGTGCTGGATGCGCTGACGGCGCTGGTGCTGGCGCCGTATCTGCAGGGGTAGAGAACTACAGAGTGCTACAGAGTACTACAGAGTACTACAGAGACTCCCACTACCTTTCCTGACATGCGGCGACGCAATGAAGTTCTCGTGGGCATCGTCACCACCTTCGCGGTGGTGGCCGGGCTCATCGGCACGCTCTGGCTGGCCCGTGGTGGGCTGCAGCCGGGGTATCCGCTGTTCGTCAAGTTCGCGTGGGGCGCGGGGCTCAAGCAGGGGCAGCCGGTGCTGCTGTCCGGGGTCAACGTCGGCTATGTGCAGAGCGTGGCCATCCAGCCGGACGGCTGGCTGGTGGTGCACCTGCGCGTGCGCAAGAACTACCACGTGCCGCACGGCACCACGGCGGCCATTGAACCCAACGGCTTCTTTGGCGACATGCTGATTGCGCTCAAGCCGTCGAAGCCGAGCCTGACGTCGTTCGCCGCCAACGACACCATACCGGCGGGCAAGCAGGCGACGCAGCTGGCGGACGTGCTGGCGCACGTGGACACGATCACCAGCAACCTCTCCCGGCTCACGACGGCGCTGAACAAGGAGTTCGCCGACCAGTCGGGTTTCGGCAGCCTGAGGGCAACGCTGGCGGAAACGCAGGGCCTGATCGCCAAGCTGGGACGGATCGCCGAGCAGCAGAACGCCGAGCTGACCAAAACGCAGCAGGCGATGCGCCGGGTGGCAAACACGGTGGACAGCGCCCGGGTGGACGCGGTGATGAAGAGCCTCACCGAGGCCGGCCAGAGCACGAGTCAGCTGGCGACGGAGCTCAAGGACACGTCGAAGCGACTGGACGCGGTGCTGGCCAAGGTGGACAACGGCAGCGGATCGGCGGCGCGGCTGCTGAATGACGACGGGCTGTACCGGGACACGCGGGCGCTGCTGCAGCGGCTGGATAGTCTCACCGCTGACTTTAAACGCAACCCGAAGAAGTACGTCAAGCTATCGATCTTCTAGAGTACGACAGAGTACTACAGAGTACTACAGAGTACTACAGAAGACGACCGATTGTGCCGGTTTTTGGTTGCTCAGGGAACGGATTGGTGATGCACGTTGGCGCTTTGGCGGACATGCTCCGGCATGCACCAATACGAGAATCTCGATCTGTGGAAACGCGGGGTTTCGCTGGCCGCACGCCTGCAGCGGTGTGCACGCCAATCTTCGCGCGGACCCGACCAGTCTGTGTGGCACCAGATAAGCCGTGCGGCCGTGAGCATCCCGGCCAATGTGGCCGAGGGCGCGCAGCGGGGTTCGGACCGTGAGTTCGCCCGCTTCCTGGGCATCGCCATGGGCTCGGCCGCTGAGCTTCATACGCTGATCTGCCTCGCACGCGCGGCTGACGTTCTGCCCGACGCAGATGCGCAGGCGTTCGCGCAAGAAGCGCTCGAGCTGCGACGCATGGCCTCGGCCCTCCGCTCCCGCGTCCTGGGATTGGGTCGCCCCCGGAACACCGCTGCCAACTGACCGCAACGCCAAACCCCCCGGCGCCACAAGGCACCGGAGGGTCTGTCGTACTCTGTAGTACTCTGTCGTACTCTGTCGTACTCTGCTTCGTTAGAAGCTATACCTCACCGACAACTGCATCCGGTAGTTCGAGTTGATGTTGAGGTCGTTCGAGAATGCCGACGCCGGGTTGAACGTGAACTTCGGACGCGCGGCAGTTCCCGTCGCGCCGACCATCGACCCGGTCTCCTTGGTCGAGTAGTTCAGCGGTCCGAGGATGGCGCCGAAGCCCGAGTTGCGGACCTTGCCCCAGTCGGAGTTCACGAGGTTCGCCAGGTTGAAGACATCCCACTGCACGGTGATGTTGTTGAGCGCCGGCGCGTGCATGGCGTTCGCCAGCCCGAGTCGGCCAAGGCTCTGGCGAAGCGTCAGGTTGACCGTGTGGCGGAACTGCTCACGGCAGCTGTGGCGGCCGATGATCTTGCCACGCTGCGAGTCCAGGCAGTCGTTGTTCTTGATGAAGCTCTCGTACGCGGCGGCCTGCACCGCCGGCGTGAACACGCCGCTCTGCACGAAGATGATCTCGTTCGAGTCGGTGGTGGTCTTCGGCACGTAGATCAGGTCGTTGCCGATGCCGTCGCCGTTCAGGTCGCCCGAGCTGCTGCCGCCGTACGTGAAGTGGAACGGCTGGCCCGACTCGCCGGTGTAGATGAGCGAGATGTCGGTGCCGGTCTTCTGGATCGTGTACGTGCCGTTCGCGACGATGCGATGCGGCTGCTCGAACAGCGACCCGGACAGCTTGGTGCTCTCCTGCGCGTCATAGCCCGCCGGGCGGCCGAAGCGATACTGCGAAAAGGCCGTGGAGGAGCTCAGGCTCTGCACGTCCATGACCTTGGAGTACGTGTAGAAGACCGAGCCTTCCCAGTTGTTGCGCCAGCGGCGCTGCAGGCCGCCGGTGAGCTGGTAGCTGTAGTCCTTGTTCTGGTTGCTGATGTCCAGCACGGTGGTGCGGCCGGCAAACTTGAGGTTCGTCGCCAGCGGCGCGGTGCCGTACATCAGGCGGCCGTGCGGGTCGGTGCCGAGAGGCGCACCCAACGCGATGTTCTGGTAGAACAGCGTGTTGATGCCCTTCGTGTACAACGCCTCGAACGAGGCGACGATGCCCTTCCCCAGCTGGCGGTCATAGCCGAAGTTGGCGCGCAGGTTCTGCGGGAACTTGAGGTTCGCGTTGAGCAGGTCGACTTCGGCCGTCGCCGACAGCGAGGCCGTGGCGCCGGTGACGCAAGCCTGCGGCGGGTTGGCGACGTTGGCCGCGGTCAGGATCGGAGCCGCCGTCGTGTTGCACGTCAGCAGCGCGACGCCGGAGAGGCCGGAATTCTGGAACGAGTTTGCGAGCCAGACGTACGCCGGACGGCCGGCGAAGAGGCCGACGCCGCCGCGCATCTGGTTCTTGCTGTCGCCGGTCATGTCCCAGTTGAAGCCGACGCGCGGCGAGATGGTCATGTTGCCGCTCGGCAGTTCCGACGTGTTGCGGTTGAACTGCGTGACAATCGTCGGGTTGAGCGGCGGCTTGTCGTTGAAGCTCGGCGCGTCAGCGCGCACGCCGAACGAGACGTTCAGGCGGGGCGTCGGGTTGAACTCGTCCTGAAGGTAGAAGCCCAGCAGGCTCGAGCTGAAGCGCACGGCGCCGTCGCTGCCGGCCGGCAGCGGCACGCCAACGATGTACTGGTTGGTCTTGCCCGCGGCGAAGTCGTCGAGCGAATTGAAGTTCCAGACGCCGAAGATGGACTGCGCAAACAGGTTGCGCACCTTGAACGTGGAGTACGTGGCGCCCAGCGTCAGGCGGTGCGTGCCGAGCGGGATCTGCAGGTTGTCGGTAATCTCGAGAATGTCCTGGTCGAGCTCGTTGCCGTGGCTGAAGCGCTCCGAGCCAGCGACAATGTCGAAGCCGGTGGTCGATCGCGCCTGGTAGTGCGGCACGCCCGCGGCAAACGGCGAACGGCGGTCGCGAATGGTGGTGAGACCGGCGAAGATCTCGTTATACGCGCCATTCGCGAAGGACGACCGGAGCTGCGCAACCGTCGCACCCTTGTCGGACCGGAACTGGTAGCCGTTGTTGAGCAGTTGGAAGGTCGTGCCCGTGAACGAGCGGCTGAAGTTGTCGTCCTGCGCCTTGCCGTAGTTGTGGCGCAACACGAGCGACGAGTTGAACGGCAGCTTCTGGATGTCGA
>CAYHCW010000071.1:7208-9520 GCA_964355025.1 uncultured Gemmatimonas sp.
GCCGGTCTGCGTCTGGCGGAACTTGTTGAGGTACGGCTGCGCGCGCGTGATTTCCTGGTCGCGGAAGTACCAATAGGCCGTGCCCTTGAACTCGTTGGTGCCGTTCTTCGTCACCGCGTTGATGAGCGCGCCCGCGAAGTTGCCGTAGCGCACGTCGTAGGGCGACAGCAGCACCTGATACGCCTTCACCGATTCGATGCCGATGGACTTGCCGCGCGCCTGGCCGCCGGGCTGGCCCGTGGAGCCGAGACCGAACAGGTCCGACTCGGTGGAGCCGTCGATCTGGATGTTGTTGTAGCGGTTGTTTGAGCCACCACCCGAGAGGCCGGGGCCCGAGTTGGAGATCTGCGGCGTGAGCGCCACGAAATCGGTGAAGTTGCGGCCGAGGGACGGCAGGCGCTGCAGTGCCGAATCCGACACCGTGGTGGCCGCACCCTTGGACGAGTTCGCGAAGACGGGGTCGAACTGCCCGCTGATGGTCACGGCGGCCAGCGTGGCGGCCGCCTGCTTGAGCATGAAGTCCTGGCGGGTCGTCTGGCCGAGGGCGACGGTGACGCCACTGCGCGTCTCCGGAGCAAAGCCGATACGCCGCACGGTCACGACATACCCGGAGCCGGATTCGAGGCCGGGCACCGTAAAGCGGCCATCCGACTTGGTCATGCTGCCACGCGACGCGCCCGTGGCGCGAAGCACCACCTGAACCTGGGCCCCGTCAATCGGGCTGCCTGCTGCATCAGTCACACGGCCGACCACACTGCCGGTCGTGACCTGCGCGAACGCCGACGAGGCCACCGCAAGCAGCAGGGCTGCCGCGGAGCCCAGACGGACCCTCAGACGAGAGAGGTTCATAAGCTGATGGAATCCTATATGGAGGGGTGGGAATGCACTGAACGACCGTGTGAAATAGCGGGTCTGACAGACGGGGAAAGATACCCTACCCAATTGGCGCTGGTCAACGCGTCAATTGTCTTGAAACGGTCACGTGACGCGGCGCCCGACCGTGAGGTAATAGACCGGCACGCCAGCCAGCAGAACGCCGAACACCGACACCGTCATCCAGCGGCTGGCAGGGTTAATGAAGCCGTTCGCCAGCAGGTAGATCACCGAGACCACGAACAGCAGGGGGACCACGGGATACAGAGGCACCCGGAAGGACGGCTTGTAGTCGGGACGCTGGCGCAACCGGAAGATCGCCGCCACCGCCAGCGCGTAGAACGGCAGGAACGCCGTCACAAAGGCGTCGGCCAGCTGCTCGAAGCTGCGCAGCAGCACGAAGATGGCGCCCAGCCCGGCGGTGAGCGCAATGGCCACCCACGGGGTCTCGAACCTGGGGTGCACCCTGGCCACCACCGGAAAGAACAGCTTGTCGTCGGCCATCGCGAAGAAGATGCGCGGCGTCGTGAACAGCGACGCGTTGAGCGTGCCGAACGTCGACAGCATGACGGTGACGGCCACGAAAACCACGCCGCCCGGGCCGATCAACCGCTGCGCCACGTCGGCCGCGACGAGCTTGGAGGTGCGAATCTCCTCGATGGGCATCACCGCGAGGTACGCCACGTTCGCCAGCAGGTAGATGGCGATCACCATCAGCGTGCCCCCGATCAGCGCGCGCGGCAGGGTGCGCTGCGGGTCCTTCACCTCGCCGGCGGCATAGCTGAGGTCGGCCCATCCATCAAAGGCCCAGAGCGTCGACACCAGCGCCAGCCCGAACGCCGTCGTCGTGATGCTCGCAGCGGGCACCGCCGCCGTGAAGTACCCACCGGTCCTGGGCCATCCGATGGCAAACGCGATGAGCACGATGAACATCAGGCCACCATACTTGGCCAGCGTCGTCACGTTGGTGACCACCGAGCCGAGTCGTACGCCCAGGATGTTGAACGTGCCGGTGAGCAGGATGGCAATGGCCGCGCCGATGCGCACCTGCATGACGTGCTCCGGCGCCACCGGATCGATGCCAATCACGCGGTGGAGGTACTCGCTGAAGGTGATGGCGATGGCCCCGAGCGAGGCGGCACGAATCATCACCAGCTGCCCCCAGCCGAGCAGGAAGGCCGGCAGCCGCCCCCAGCCATCGCGCACGAAGACGTAGATGCCGCCGGTCTGCGGCAGCGCGCTGGCCACCTCGGCGATCGTCAGGGCGCCGCACAGCGCGAAGATGCCGCCCACGACCCAGACCGAGAGCATCGGGAGCGGGCCAGGGAGTTTGTCGGCAATGCCGGCCGGCGAGCGGAATATCCCGGAGCCGATGGTCGAACCGATCACGACGGCGATGGCGGACCAGAGGCCGATGCGACGCTGGAGCGTCGGCGCGG
>CAYHCW010000072.1:0-9320 GCA_964355025.1 uncultured Gemmatimonas sp.
TGGGCGTTGGAGAGTTGAGGGGTGCGGACTCTAGTACGAGAGGACCGAGTCGGACGATCCGCTCGTGTCCCGGCTGTGTCGCCAGATGCAACGCCGGGTAGCGACGATCGGTACAGATAACCGCTGAAAGCATCTAAGTGGGAAGCTGTCCCCAAGATGAACTCTCCCTGGTGCCTTGAGCACCCTAAAGGGCCGTCGGAGACTACGACGTCGATAGGTCGCCCGTGGAAGCGCAGCAATGCGTTACGAGCGTAGCGATCCTAATCGCCCGTGAGGCTTGACTACTCCCCCCTCTCTCCCGAGAGGGGCAGGAATATTCGCAGAGCAAACGCGATCTACAACGCGTAATCAATAGGTTCAAAACCACGAACACTTCCCATTCCATTGTCACTAATTCGCTGGCGACTAGAGCGTCAGGGCCACACCCGTTCCCATTCCGAACACGGTCGTTAAGCCTGACAGCGCCGATGGTACTCCGCCCGAGAGGGCGCGGGAGAGTAGGCCGTCGCCGGCACCCCTGTGAACCCCCCAGTCGATATACTCGGCTGGGGGGTTCGCTTTTTCTGGCGCCAGAACCGTCCATGTTCTGGTCGGCTCGCGCCAATCCGCTGCCCAGCGCTGTCACGAAAACGTAGTATTGACTGCTCTGTTGACGGTTCCTAATTTGCATCCAATGCCTCTCTCCAAAACGCCCATGAAGTCGCCGATGACGGCTCTTCTGACGCTTCGCGCCACCCTTTCAATCGCGCTTCTGGGGCTGCTCGCAGCCTGCGCTGACCCGGCCGCGCTGCCGCTCGCATCGACGGACGCCGAGTCGGCGGTGCACGCCCTGTCGGGCGCGCGCGCTCTGAATGGCAGCTTTGCCGTGAGCTCGATCACCATCGAGACACGGTACTGGGACGCCACCGGCCCGCTGCCCACGTCGGCGACTGCCGCGGCAACCTTCAATGGACTCAGCACGACGACACCCACGGGCTACACGAATGCGCCCGTCGCCGTGTCCGGACTCGTGCGCACCGTGGTCTCCGTCGGCACCGATCCTGACACCGGTTTGCCCGACACGACCTTCGCCGCCATCAGGAATCCGGGTGGCGCCTGGAACAACGTGGCAACGCGATACCGCATCCTGCTCACCCCATCCGTTACCACGCTGGCCGCGTTTCAGTTCGGGGTCGACTTCAAGGGTGGCGCGCTCTTCGTGGACGGCGCAATGCAGGCCGAGAACTGGAATGACCCCTCCTGGTTCGGCTACTGGCAGATGGATACCAGTAGCACGATCGTACCGAGCTATGGCGATAGTGACGCGCTCCTGCAGGCGACCGTCAGCCTCGCGGCGGGCGTGCAGCACACGATCGAGGTCATTGGCTTCGAAGACGGCAACGACTTCCCCGGTACCGCCGCCCGGTTCAATGTTGGCAATGGATGGCAATACCTCACCGGGCCGGCGCAAACGCGGACGCTGACGGTGACGAAATCCGGGAGCGCTACGGGCTCGGTCGCGTCGGTGGTCCCGGCGGGGACCCCCGCGGGGACCCCCAGAATCGTCTGCGGTGTCACCTGCGCCGCGCCGTTCGCCTGGAACTCGAATGTGACGCTGACCGCCGCGCCCGCCAACCCGACGGTGCAGTTTGTCGGCTGGACCGGGGGATGCGTGGGCACCGGCACCACCTGCACCGTCCAGATGGATGTGGCGAGGACGGTGAACGCGGAGTTCCGGCAAGTCTATTCGGGCACGGTCACCGTCGGATCGATCACCGTTGAGACGAGGTATTGGGACCAATCCAAGTTCGTGCCGTCTGCCGTGCCGTCGGTGCTGACGTCGTTCAACAGCCTGGCGAACACCGTGGCCGGCCACACCAACGTGCCGGTGCCGGTGGCGAGCCTCTCGAACAACGCGGCGCTGTTTGCGCCGCCGAACGTGGGTGCATACCAGAACATCGCGACGCGCAGCATTCACACCATGAACTCGGTGGGGTCGTCCGAAGTGTCGTGGCGCGTGGACGGTGACTACGGCAAGGGCGCCGTGCTGATTGTCGACGGCACGGTCCTCGTGACGGCGTGGTCCGGCGTTGGACCGGGCGTCTGGAGCCTGAATGGAAAGACGGTGCTGACCGCGGGCCAGCACACCATCACGATCGTCGGCTTTGAAGACTGCTGCGATGGTGGGAGCCCGACGGTGGAGTTCAATACCAACGGCGGCAGTTTTGGCACGGTCGCCACCGCGCCGCCGCCGAATGTGACGCTGACGGTGGCTCGCGCGGGGTCGGGCGCTGGCCAGGTCAGTTCCGCGCCGGCCGGCATTTCCTGTGGCCCCATCTGCACGAAGAGCGTGGTCGCCGGGTCGCAACTGACGCTGACGGCGACGGCTGATCCGCTGTCGTACTTCACGGGGTGGAGTGGCGGAGGCTGCACCGGAACGGGTACCTGCGTGGTGCGCGTCCTGACGGCGCAGACTGTCACGGCGACCTTTGTGAAGAACGTGCTCACCGTCGTCCGCGCCGGCACCGGTGCAGGGACGGTCACGTCGGGCCCCGCCGGCATTGCCTGTGGCACCGCCTGCACGGCGCCCTTTGCCGTGGGTGAGGCGGTGACGCTGACCGCCGCGCCCGACCCGACCTCCGTATTTGGCGGGTGGACCGGCGCGGCGGGATGCACCACCAGCACCACCTGCGTGGTGCCGCTCAACGCCGCGCAGTCCGTCACGGCAACGTTTACCCGGCTCACCGTGCCGCTGACGGTCGCGGCGGCGGGCACGGGCACCGGCACGATCACGTCGTCACCGGCGGGCATTGCGTGCGGCGCGACGTGCTCGGCGCCCTTTGCCATGGGGTCGATTGTCACGCTGTCGGCGACGCCCTCCTCGACCGCGACGTTTGGCGGATGGAGCGTCACCGGCTGCACCGGCACCACGTGCGCCGTTACGATGGGCGTGGCCCAGACCGTCACGGCGACGTTTACGAAGAAGACAGACGTGACGCCGCCGCTGCTGTCGTGCGTGGCCACGCCGAGCCGGTTGTGGCCGGCCAACCACAAGATGGTCGACATCAGGATTGCCGTGTCGTTCACCGACGCCGGGTCGGGGACGGGAGCCTTCACACTGCTCTCGGTAACGAGCAGCGAGCCCGATGACGCCAAGGAAAGCAGCGGCAAGGACGGCGACAAGAAGGGCAGCGACGGCAAGAAGGGCAGTGATGACAAGAAGGGCGGTGACGATGACGATCACGACGACGATGACAAAGGCGACGGCAACACCGTGAATGACATCCAGGGCTGGCTCGTGGGCAGCGCCGACATTCTTGGTCAGCTGCGCGCGGAACGTTCGGGCAACGGCCCGGGTCGCGTGTACACGCTCACGTATCGCGGCACCGACCTGGCCGGCAACGCGACGACGTCGAGCTGCAAGGTGACCGTCCCGCACGACAACAGGTAGCGCGTTCCTGCAGCTGATCGCACGGCGGGCGGCGCGACGACCAGTCGCGCCGCCCGCTTTGCCGTCGCCGCCGCGCCTCGTCGGCGCCCGTACCCAACCCGCGTCCCCAATCGTCTTTTCTCGATGACCAAAGCCGGTATCGTCACCGTCGCTGGAAAACCGAACGCCGGAAAGAGCACCCTGCTCAACCGGCTGGTCGGGCAGTACCTGGCCATCACGAGTCCGAAGGCCCAGTCAACCCGCGATCGCATTGTTGGCATTCGCACCGCGGACGACGTGCAGATGATCATCCTCGACACCCCCGGGTTGCTTGAGCCCAAGCATGCGCTGCATCGCTCGATGCGCGGTGCGGCCCTCGACGCCCTGCGCGAAGCGGACGTGATTGTCTATCTCGTGGACGCCGCGCACGAGCTGGTGGCGCCGCTGGAGGAGGTGGCGGGGCTCGACCAACCGCCGCGTGCCCCGGTGCTGCTGGCGCTGAACAAGGCGGACCTGCTGGGCAAGGGGGCGCGGCGCGCGCTGGCCGAGCTTCATCCGGGAGCGGTGTACCTGTCGGCGCGCACGGGTGACGGCGTACCGGCGCTGCTGGCGGCGATCGCTGCGCACCTTCCGGAGAGTCCATTCCTCTACCCCGAGGATGACCTCTCGACGCAGCACCTGCGGTTCTTTGCCCGGGAGGCGGTGCGCGAGGCGGCCCTGGAACAACTGGACGAAGAGGTTCCTCACGCGCTCGCGTGCGAAATCGAGGAGTTCCGGGAGACGGGTACGCCGGTGTACATTCGTGCCGTGCTCCACGTGGAGCGCGACAGCCAGAAGCGCATCCTGATTGGCAGCGGAGGACAGCGCATCAAGACGATTGGCACGCAGGCCCGGAAGCGGATCGAGGCGCTGGTCGGCAGCGCGGTCTACCTGGACCTCCGGGTCAAGGTGCTTCCCAACTGGCGGCGAAACCCGGCGGCGCTGGCTCGCTTTGGGTATTCGCTGCCGAGCGACGAGAAGAAATGACGCTTTCCCCGCAGTTGCTGGCGATCCTCGTGTGCCCGAAGTGCAAGGGTGCACTCACGTACCGCGAGGGAGAGCAGGCGCTCGACTGTCCGGCCTGCCGGCTTCGGTATCCCGTTCGCGACGACATTCCCGTCATGCTCGTTGATGAGGCTGTACCTCTCTAGGCTCCCGCAGTGGGCGCGGGCGAGCGTTGCGATCGCCGTCGTGGCCATCGCATCGGCGTCGAGCTCGCTGGGCGCGCAGGGCGGGCTCTCCACGGAGGGCGCGCTCTTCCTGCTCGTCCCTGTTGGCGCGCGCGCGGTGGGGAGTGGCCAGACGGTCGCCACGGCCGAGGCGGGGTCCGAGTCGCTGTGGGGCAATCCGGCGGGAATCGCCCGGATGACCAGTCGCGAGTTGGCGCTGCACTATTCGCAGACGATCGTCGCCAACGGCTCGGTGCTCGCCTTCGTGTATCCGGCGGGCAAGGCGGGCGTGGTGGCGCTGGGGGTGCAGTCGTACGACTACGGCGAGCAGGAGTTCAGCGACGACGTGGGACCGATTGGCTCGGGCTCGCCCCGGTCGGTGGTGGTGGGCGCGACGTACGCGGCCACGCTGGGGGGCCGCCTGCGGGCCGGCGTCAGCTACAAGCTGGTGCAGTCACGGCTCGACTGCACCGGCGTCTGCCCCAACCTGAGTTCATTCAGCTCATCGAGCACGGCTTTCGACGGCGGCCTGCAGTACCAGAGTGTGCGGAGCGACAGCGCGCGCGCCGGGTTTGCGCTGCGGAACCTCGGGTTGCGCCTGCAGGTGAACGACAACGCCCAGGCCGACCCGCTGCCGACCCGCCTGCACCTTGGCATCAGTGCCCTCGTGCCTGCCGTTGCGCGCGCGCTCCCGGGCGCCGAACTGCGGTGGGCGGCGGAGATGGTGAACCGCACGTCGTTGAATGAGCCGGCGTTTCGCCTGGGGGCCGAGTTGGGGCTGCAACGGCAGGTGTTTCTGCGGGGCGGATACACGTCGGGACTCGGCGACGCCACGGGTCCCGCGTTCGGCATGGGCTTCGTGCGGGGACGGCTTGCGCTCGATTTCGCGCGCGTCTTCGGCGGCTTCTCCACCGACGCCGGGCTGCCCCCGACGTACCTCACCCTGCGCGCGACCTTCTGATGCGCCGCCTGCCGACGCTCGCCTGCCTGTGTGCCGCGATCCTCGTCGGCCCGTGGCTTGCGCGGCCGCTGTGGGGTCAGCAGGCTGGACATCTGGGTGTCGGGGTGCAGCGATTGCCCGCGGTGGTGAACTTCGCTCCCGGGGGCAGCGGTGTTGGGCGGTGCGCCCTTGGGCAAGCCGGGGGATGCGCGGGCTCGGCCGGCGCGGCCGGCGTGGCACGGGGCCGCCTGGAGGACGCCGACCGGCGACGGTGGGCACCCGTGGCCTCGTTGCTGCTGCCCGGCCTCGGTCAGGTGGTGCTGCGCAAGGACCGGTTCATGGCGTACGTGGCGATGGAGGCGTGGGGGGTGCTCGAGTTCGCCAACCAGCGCACCGAGGCCCGCCGGCAACAGAACCGGTATCGGGGGCTGGCGCGCGACGTCGCTCGGTCACTGTATGGGGCGAGGCCTCCCGTGGGCACGTGGGCCTACTACGAGTCCCTGGAGCACTATGTCGAGAGCGGGGTGTTCGACCGTCTTCCCGGCGGCGAGGTTGATCCCGAACTGGACGTCGAGACCCACAACGGGGCCATGTGGCTGCTGGCTCGGCAGACGTTCTGGACGGACCCGACGATTACGCCGCCGGGAACGAGCGCCCAGTTCCGCAACGCGATGAACTTCTACCTCGACCGCGCGGTGCGGTCGGAGTTCCGTTGGTCGTGGCGCAATGCGCAATTGGAGCAGGACGTGTACGTGCGCACGATCCGGCGCAGCAACACCTCGTTTCGTGAGGCCAGGCAGGCCTTGGGCCTGCTGATCGCGAATCACCTGCTGTCGAGCGTCGATGCGTTCGTGACGCTTCGGGTGGAGGGACTGGCGGGCGGAAGTGGAGGGGGGCTGGCGCTTCGAGGCCGCGTGGCGCTGCCCTGAGTGACCGATCGGTGCACCGTGGAGTCAGTGCAGGACCCAAGTCGTGTTCTGGCTTGTGTTTGACACGCTCGTACCGGGCGGGTACGTTACGAAACACGAGAGGAGCTGATCGGATAGCGTGACGCACACGACCGCGGTAGTGTTTTCGCCAGACGGACAGGCCGCGCCAGAGCCGATTCGCGAGTGGCTTGTCGCGCAGGGCTTGCCGTGGGCCATCGTGTCGAGCGCCGACGATCTGATGTCGGCCGCGCTCCGGTCGCGGCCACGCCTGGCGATCATCGACGCACGCGTGCATCCCGTGGCGGCGCTCAAGGGATGCCACCGGCTGAAAGCCGATTCGTTCACGGGCATCGTGCCGGCACTCGTCTGGGTGCGCGACGATGCCACATCGTTCGCTGCCGCGTTTGACGTGCAGGCGGACGAGGTCGTGCGCGAGGGAACCGACCGGCACGAGGTTTCGCTGCGGCTCGAGGCCCTGCTGCGGCGCTCCGACCGCGACACGTTTGTGCATCCGTCCACGCGCCTGCCTGGCGGCCTCGAAATCGAGGCGGACATCATGCGCCGTCTCGAGGCAGACGAGTTCTTCGCGGCGTGCTACGCGGACCTCGACCACTTCAAGGAATACAACGACCGGTACAGCTACTACGACGGCGACCGGGTCATCCGGATCCTCTCGAAGATCCTCCACGACGTGGTGAAGGGCACGGTGGCGGAGAAGGGGTTCGTGGGCCACATCGGCGGCGACGACTTCCTGTTCGTCATCCCGGCCGATGCGGTGCAGGAGGTCTGCAGCGAGATCGTGCAGATCTTCGACACGCTGATTCCGTATCAGTATTCGGAGCAGGACCGGCGTGCGGGCTACTATTTTGGAAAGGACCGTCGCGGGCAGCTGCACAAGGTGCCGTTGATGACGGTGTCGATTGGCGTGGTGACGAACGACCGACGCCGGTTCACGCACCCGTCGCAGGTGAGCGAGCTGGCGACGGAAATGAAAAGCTATGCGAAGAGCCTCTCGGGCTCGGTGTTCACGATCGACCGCCGCGGTGACGAGGCGGCCAATGATGACGCGCCGCCGCCGCCAGTGCCCGACGCAGCCATCGTGGTGGAGGAGTCGTGAACGTATCATGCCCGGAATGCCGGTCGGTGTTTCGCGTCGACCCGTCAAAGGTTCCCACGGTGGGCGTTCGCGCGCGCTGCTCGGTGTGCGGCGGGATCATCTCCATAGCGGCTCCCGACCTGGCGGCCGCCGCGGTGCCTTCGCCGGCCCCCGTGCTCACGCCGCCGCGGGGCGCTATGTGGCCGACGCCGGTGGCGCCCATGGCGCCGGTGCCCGAGCCGATGACCATGCCCCGGACTCCGCTGCGGGAGTCGCACGCGGCGATGGAGTCAGTGACGGAGTCGGCACCTCCCGCGCCGTCGCCCACGTGGAGGGCGTCCACGCCGTCGTTTGGTCCGCCGGCGCAGCCGGCGCAACGGCCGTCTGCTCCGCCGCCTGTTCCGCCGCCTCTTCCGCCGCAGGCTCCGCCGCAGGCTCCGCCGCTGCCGCCGGTTACGTCGATCGCTCGGCCGGCCATGCCGCCGTTGCCCTCGCCCATGCCGGCGGGTGCGACCCCACCGCAGCCGCGGCCCGGAGCACCCGGTCCGTTCACGCCGCCTCGCGCCGCGACCCCGTCGGCCAGTCCGTCGACGCCGGCGTTTTCGGGGGCGACAGGCGGCGCGCCCGCGCCGCGTCCGACTTTCTCTGCGCCGATGCCACCGGGCGCGGTGCCGGCCGCGCCGGCGGGACGGCCGATTGGACTGCCGCCGCGGCTGACGCAACCTCGTGTGTTGCCACCGCCGTTGTCGCCACCACCGGCGCCGGTTGCGCCTGCGGCAGCGCTGATGCGGCCGGCGGCCTCCGCCCAGGAGTCGGTGACGCAGCCCATCGCCGCGGTGCCGCGTCCAAGCGTGCCGGCCGCCGCTGCGGCCGCCGCTGCCCCGCGGCCCGCCGCGACCACGACGCCAGGCGGGGCACGCCGGGTCATCAACCCGTTCCTGAACAATGACCCGAACCAGAAGGCGAAGCGGTTGGCGCGCGCCCTGGTGTCGGACATGGTGGCCTATCTGCCGCAGAAGCGTGAAGAAGGCCTGAAGAACGGGACGCTGAAGGAGCTCTTCCGCGAGGAGATCAAGAAGAGCTACGAAGAGTACTGCGACCAGATTGGCAAGGAATTCGCCGAGACGACGACGCACTTCCAGGAGGCGTTGAACGACGTGCTGGCGGGCGGGAAGAGGATGTTTTAGGGGCAGAGAACGACAGAAGACGACGGAATACTACAGAATGCGACAGAGGTCTCGGGGAGAGATCGCTGTCGCATTCTGTCGTGTGCTGTCGTCTTCTGTCGTCTTCTGTCGCACTCTTCCACACTAGTCCGACCCCGCACGTGCCGCTAAATTCAATGTGGGCAGCGTGATTTCTCTCGTACCGTGACGGACACCGATGGCTGACAGCGACTGCGCGAAATCCTTGCGGCTGGACGAGGCACGACTCGCCGAGCTGCGGAGGTTCCTTTGACCTGGACGGCAAGCGGAGCCGACTGGAGCAGCTCGAGTCGGAGATGAGCGTGTCGGGTTTCTGGGACGCGCAGGAGCGCGCCCAGGAACTTGTGCAGGAACTGAAGCTGTTGAAGGGGTGGATCGACCCATTCGACAAGCTGTGGGGCCGCGTGGCGTCGGCGCTCGAGCTGGACGAGATGCTCGAGGGAGAACCGGACGCCGAGATGCTCGCCGAGGTGGAGCGCGAGACGGAGGCGCTCCACGACGACGTGGAGGCCTTCAAGCTGCGGTCGCTGCTG
>CAYHCW010000073.1:0-9290 GCA_964355025.1 uncultured Gemmatimonas sp.
GCCCGATGGGGATGATCTTCATTCCCTCGGTGGGCGGCATCAGCCACTCGCCGCGCGAGTTCTCGCGGGCGGCGGACATCACCAATGGCGCCAACGTGCTGCTGGGGGCGGTGCTGGCGATGGATGCGGCGGTCTTCGCCCGGTGATGCGGTGACCCGCGGTGCGACGCACCAGCTGGGCTGGTTGCTCGCCGCGCGCATCGCGTGCGTGGCGAGCGCGCTTTCGTGCGGCGGCGCAGGTCGCGACGGAGTGACGTCCCCTGCGGCGACCGCCTTCACGCCGGTGTTGTCGTGGGTGAAAGTGTCGGTGTCCCCGCTGAACGTGGAGGTTGGGAAGTCGGCGACCGCCACCGGGGAGGCCTTCGACCAGAACGGCGGCTCGTTCAACGCGGGGGCCTTCGCGTTCACGAGTTCCGCGCCGGCGATTGCGAGCGTCGACGCCGGCGGAAGGGTCACGGGCGTGGCGCCAGGGGCGGCGACCATCTCGGCCTCAGTGGGTGGAAAGTCAGCCTCGCATGAGGTGACGGTGGTGCCGGTGGCTGTCGCTTACATCAAGGTTGCGCCGGACGCGCTCACCCTGGATCCTGGCGCCGCGGCTACCCTGACTGCGACGCTCTTTGATGCGGCGGAAGGCGTCCTTGCCGGACGCGCCGTGTCGTGGAGCAGCTCAGATACCATGGTCGCGCTTGTAAACTCGGCGGGGCGAGTGAGTGCGCGTGCCTCTGGTCGCGCAAAGATCACCGCTGCCGCCGACACCAGGTTTCAATACACGGTGGTCACGGTCACCGGCGCCGTCGGGTCGGGGGGCGACATGCTGGTCTCGTTCGCGGTCCCGTACCCGGGTGAGATCGTGGGTGATACGCTGGAGGTGTACGCCGACGTCTCCACGAGTCAGGCAGTCGCGAAGGTGGAGGCGACCTTCGACGGCCTCACGATTCCACTCGTCAAGGCAGCAGTCGGCGCATTGGGCGGCGCGTGGTTGTGGCACGGGGTCTTCGATATTTCTGGAGTCCACTTCGGCCGATACTTCGTGCTGGTGACGGCGACCAACGCCCGCAACGCGACGGCGACAGACTCGGTGTTGTTCGAGCGCGACCCGGTGAAGCAGGGCGGCGGCGCGGCGGGGCCGGCCAGGACAAACAAGCTGGTGGCGCCTGCGGCGGCGCCCATCGCGACACGGCGCCGTCCACGCGGCCATCTTCAGGGGATTCCATGACCAACGGTGCGCTCGACTTCGACTGGCTGATTGTCGGTTCCGGCTTCGGCGGCAGCGTCTCGGCGCTGCGGCTCAGCGAGAAGGGGTATCGCGTGGCGGTGCTCGAGGCGGGTCGCCGTTACGCCGATCACGAGTACGCCAAGTCCACATGGAACCTGCGGCGCTTTCTGTGGGCACCCGCGCTGGGACTGCGCGGCATTTTTCGCCTCACGCCCTTCAAGGACATCTTCATTGCCAGCGGTGCGGCGGTGGGTGGCGGCAGCGCCGTGTACGCCAACACGCTGTATCGCGCCAAGCCGGCGTTCTTTGCCAACCCGCAGTGGAAGGAACTCGCCGACTGGGACGCCGAGCTGCGGCCACACTACGAGACGGCCGAACACATGCTCGGCGTGCAGACCGTGCCGTTCGGCACCGATGGGCAGGAACTCCTGAAGGCGGTCGCCGGGCACTTCGGCGTCGAGGATACGTTCACGCGCACGCCCGTGGGTGTCTTCTTCGGGGCCCCCGACAAGGAAGTGCCCGATCCGTACTTTGGCGGCGAAGGTCCGGCGCGCACCGGGTGCACGCGCTGCGGGGCGTGCATGGTGGGCTGCCGCGTGGGTGCCAAGAACACCCTGCTCAAGAATTACCTCTGGTTCGCCGAGAAGAAGGGGGCCACGGTGCTCGCCGAGCACAGCGTGGTGGACGTGCGGCCGCTCGGCGCGGCCGATGGCAGCGACGGATACGTGGTGACCACCGAACGCCCGGGCGCGTGGTTCTTCAAGCGGCGGCGCACCTTTACGGCGCGCGGCGTCGTCTTTGCGGGGGGAGCGCTGGGTACGGGCGAACTGCTGGCCACGCTCAAGCACAGCGGCTCGCTGCCCAACATCAGCGATCGCCTGGGCGAGCTGGTGCGCACGAACAGCGAGTCGATCCTCGCGGTGACGCTGCCCGACGACGCGAGGAAACCGTGGGCCGACGTCGCCATCAGCGCGAGCATTCATCCGGATGCCGACACGCACATCGAGTTCTGCACCTACGGAAAGGGCGGTGACTTCATGACCTTTCTGCTGGCGCCCCTCACCGGCAACGGCACGCGACTCACGCGGCCACTGATGCTACTGCGCGAGATCGTGCGGCACCCGCTGCGGTTCGTGAAGGGGCGCTGGCCGTTCGGCTGGAGCAAGCGCACGCTGATCGTGCTGGTGATGCAGTCGAGCGACAACGCCATGGCGTTTCGCGCGCGGCGCCGGTGGTTCGGGCGTGGCTGGGCCATCGGCACGGAGCAGGACACGGCGAAGCCGAACCCGACATTCATCCCGAAGGCCAACGACGCGGCCGAGTTCCTGGCGGCGCACACCGGCGGCATCGCGCACAGCGGCGTGCTGGAGGCGACGATGAACATCCCGACCACCGCGCACATCCTCGGCGGCGCGGTGATTGGCGCCAATGCGTCACGCGGCGTGGTAGACGTAAACAATCGCGTCTTTGGCTACGAGAACCTGATGATCTGCGACGGTTCGGCGATGCCCGGGAACCCCGGCGTGAACCCGTCACTCACCATCACGGCGCTGGCCGAGCGTGCGATGGCGCAGGTGCCGGTGGCGCAGGTGCCGGTGGCGCAGGTGCCGGTGGCGCAGGTGCCGGTGGCGCGGGCGCACGCGAGCGCACGGTAGGCTTCGCTCGCGTGCTCGTCCGCCAGTCCCTGCGCTCGCGCTAGGCCCGGTCTTCCACGAACCACTGCTCCGTCAAGCCCGCGTGCGAACGCCCGTTGGGATCCTGATGGGCGCGAATCTCGTTGACCATCTCGAGCGCCGTCCGGGTCACCGGTGGCAACGCGCGATCGGAGGTGCCGAGCGGCGTCACGCGATCGCCCCACTTCACGACGAGCGAGCAGAACGTGAGGCCGGCGCCAAAGGCCGGCATCAGCAGCGTTGCCCCCGGACGCACCCGCCCGGTGTCGAGCGCCTCGACCAGCGCCACCGGCACGGTGGCGGCGCTCATGTTGCCGTACTTGTGTACCGTGAGCATCACCTTGTCCATCGGGACGCCGGCGTACTTGGCCACACCTTCGATGATGCGGAGGTTCGCCTGGTGGGGGATGCACAGGTCCACCTGCTCCGCGGTGAGGCCGCACTGGGCCATGACCCGGGCAGACGCGTCGCTCATGCCCCGCACCGCACGCTTGAAGATCTGCGGGCCGTCGAAGTCCCACAGTGTGTCGCCGTAGGTGATGCCGCGGTTGGCATAGCCGCAGCCGAACCCGCGGATGCGCAGGGCGGCGCGCGCCTCGGCATCACAGCCGAGGACGCTGCCGAGCACGCCTTCTTCGTTGTCGCTGGCTTGCAGGACGACGGCAGCGGCGCCGTCGCCAAAAAGCACGGCGACGTTGCGGTTGCTCCAGTCCATGTAGCGGCTGACGAGTTCGACGCCGATCACGACTGCGTTCTTCACCACGCCGGTGCGTATCAACGCCGTCGCGGTGGAGAGTCCGTAGAGGAAGCTGGTGCAGGCCGTGTTCACGTCCATCGCCGCGGCGCGTTTTGCCCCCAGCCCCAGCTGCACGCCCGATGCGCTGTTCGGGGCCTGCTCTTCGTAGCTCGTGCTGCCGTAGACGATCAACTCGACATCGTCCACGCCGAGTCCCGCACAGGCGATGGCGCGCGCCGCAGCGACCGTGGCCATCTCCATCGCGGTCACGTGCGAGATGCGGCGTTCCTTCATGCCGGTGCGCGAGGTGATCCACTCGTCGTTCGTCTCGAGAAAAGTCGAGAGATCGTCGTTCGTGAGCACGGCAGGCGGCATGCAGTCGCCCCAGCCCGTAATTGCCGCGAAGGTCTTGGACATGTGTGGTCGGCGTGTGGATGGTGAGCGGCCGGCAGCACCGGCCCCTGGGAACCGACGGAGAAGATGGTGCAGCGGCGGGAAAACACAATGCCGGGAGCCCCACCCATCGTGCTCAGCCGCCTATCAACTATCGACTATCACCTATCACCTATTTACTGGTACTGCACATACACCACCCGCGGATTCAGTTTCAGGATCTCCGCAATCGTCGTGCGCGGATTGTCGTTGCGCGCCTTGTAGAACTGCTTCCACCCGACGAACTGCACCGGCTCGGCCTTGATCCACGAACGGAACGTGCCGCGCTTCAGGTGCGGCGGGCCAAAGCCGTCCATGTGCATGACGACCTGCACGCGCGCGTCGAGCTTGATGCGGCTGGAGTTGGTGACGCCCTTGCGCGTGAAGCGATGCACCACGAGCACCTTGGGTGGCAGCTTGTACTTCGTGACGATGTCCTGCAGGTAGCGCGACGCGAAGTTGATGTCCTCGGCGTCGTAGGTGCCAATCCGCTTGCCCGGAAGTCCTCCGTTCTTCATGGAGAACTCGGGGTCGATGCCCAGGTGGAAGTTCGGCCGCGAGAGGAACTTCTCCAGGCGAGGGAGCTCTTCGGCCAGCGTGCTCTTGCCCACCTGAAGGTCGAGGAAGACGAGGGCGTTGCGCCTGGCCGCCCACGCCGCCACGCGCTCCACCAGCGTGTCGGGCATGCGCGCGCGGTACTTGCCGTCGGAGCCAGGGCCGGCCTGCGCGACGACGGCGATGAGGTGCAGCGCCGGTTGCACGGGCGTCGAAGGATCGGCCTGCGTCCACGCCTTGACCTCGGCGTCGAGCATCGCCAGCATCTGCTCCGGCGCATACTCGCCCAGCACACCCATGCGCTTGGACAACGGGTTGCCATAGTAGGCAATGATGCGCTTTCCGGGCAGGATGGAGCCGGGAAGCGGCTCAGGCCCCTTCACCGGCCAGCGCAGGTTATAGATGGAGTCGAGCTTCGCCTCGCTGTCGACCGAAGCGGCCGGCGCCTTCACCTGCTTCTTGGCGGATTTCTTGCGGGCGGCGGTGGTCTTTCCGGCGACGGACTGCTTGCCGCCCTTCGCCTTCGGCGGCTGACTGTCGGCAGCCGGCAGCTGGCGGTTGACGGTTGGCGGCGCGGTCGTGGTCTGCGCGCCGGCGGAGGCGCCGACGAGCGCGGCGAAAATCAGCGTGCGAAGCGAGGTCATGGAGGTCCGAAGGGGAGCGACGAAGAAGCCAACGGTCGACGCAGGAAAGATAACTGCATCCGCGCGTCCATCGACGACCGTCCCTCAACTATCCACGATCGACGCTCAACTATTTGTCTATGATCTCGATCCGGTGATCAGCGCGCAGCGCGAACTGTCCGGCCACGGAGATCTCGAGCTGGACGACGTATGCCCCCTTCTTGAGCGTCGAGATGTTCAGCTGGACGGCGCGGGCGGAGACGGCGCGGCCGCGCGCCGACATGTCCTGGATGGAGATGCTCACGGGCGTGGCCTCGCGCACCAGGCGCAGCGCCTTGGACTTGCGCTTGAGGAAGCTGGTCTCCTCGATTTCACGCACGACGGTCACCGTGAGCGTCATCATCTCGCCGGCGGGATCGGTGCCGTACGCTTCCCAGTAGACGCCCAGCGGGACGCTCGAGCGCACCCGCTCCGTCGGGAGCGCCAGCGCCAGTGCTTCCTCCACCGTGGTGGGCGGCGGGCCGGACGGCTTGTAGAAGAGGAGGTCCGACACGGTCACGCGCGTATCCACGGCGTAGGGCGGATGCACGCCGTACCGGGCGCGGCCGACGACGCTCGAGTCGGGTGCCCACACCTCGCCGCTGAACAGCAGGGCTCCCCACGCGCCGCTCACGGTCATGGTGCCGAACGCCGGTGCATTGTCACGCGTGGTCATGCGCGGCGCCGGCTGCTCGCCCTGCGTCACCACCATCGCGGCGCGGCGGTGCGTGGCCGTGCCCAGCCCGGGCACGTCCGAGACGTCATAGGCCATCACCAGCAGCGCCGAGTCTCCACGGCGAAACATCGCCTGCTGGTGCTCGAGCGCGACAAGCCTGCGGGCGTACGGAGGGGCGTAGCGGCCGATCACCGGCGGTTGGTGCAGCCGCCATTGCGAGGAGTCGGAGACGGCCGGATTGGACAGGACGTACCCGGCCGGAAGGTACCGGTACGCCGGCGATGCCTCGTCACTCTGGATGCTGAAGCCGCCGCCGCGCGGATCGCCGGGCCCCTTGGCCCAGTAGCGCGGCCAGCCGAAGCGCAACGACAACTCACGCTCGTCCTCATCAAAGCCGAACTGGTGCGCGCTCGGCCCGTCCTGATAGAAGCGCACCATCAACTGGCGCGCATTCCACTCGGAGCGCGAGTCGTTGCCGCGCATGCCGTACAGCGTGCGGGAGTACCACCAGACCCGGTCCTCAAACGCGTCGCGCTCGGCCCCGCACGGCAGCCGGCGGTACGCCTGGCGGGTGTCGTCATCGATGAGCAGGGAGATATCGCGCCAGCTGCAACGCTCGCGCGCGGGCATCAGGGCCTGCACGGCGCGGAACCCGCTGTCAGCCGCCCAGTAGTTGCCGCGCATGTGCTGGCTGAAGGCCACCAGGCCCCCGCACCACCAGCCGGTCGCCTGGCACGCCTGCGCCGCCTTCAGGGCCTCGTCGTAGCGCTCCGACTCCGCGAGATAGCGCACCCGCTGCCCGGCGATCCAGCGGTTCGCCGGGACGACCAGGGCGAGCGAATCGAGCGTCTGCACCAACCCGGCGCGTGCGTCCGTGACGACCTTCAGTTCCAGGGTCTTCTGCGCCTTTTCGTCGTACCAATAACAGAACCGGCCCACTTGCTCGTCGCATTGGCCGGGTCGTCCACTGCGCGCGTTGGGCAGGTGCTCGCGCCGAAAGCGCTCAAACCGCACCTGCGCGTCTCGCGCCACCCCCTCGGGGGAGGTGGTGTCACTGCCGAGCTCCGGGAGGGGAGCTGGCTCTGAGCGTGGGACCGGTGGTCCCGCTTGGCCGCCGCCACCGGGCGGGAGACGGCGTTGCGCGAGGGCGGGACTGGCTGCCGCGAGGGCGGTGGCGACGACAAGCAGGACGGCGATTGGGCGGGGGCGCATATGACAGATACAGTAGTGGAGGCGTTTCCGTTCCGTGAGGGCCGCCACCGGCGCTCGGGCGACGGGCGACGCGAGCCGCACGATTCCCTAGATTACTCCCACCTCGCGGCAACCCGTCGATTCCCCCGTCCCCCGTCCCGTGCCCTCCATCATCTTCGAACCGCTGCACCCGGGCGTCCTGCCCCCCGCCCGCGCCACCGCGCACAGTGCGGGGTATGACCTCTCGGCCCATCTGGAGGGGCGCACGGCGAAGGTCTTCGTCAACGGAACAGTGCAGGATCGCGCGACTGAGCAGCGCGACGGCAAGCAGGTGCTCGTCCTGCACGCCGGCGAGCGCGCGCTGGTGCCCCTGGGCTTCCGGGCGCGGCTTCCCGTCGGCATCGAAGCGCAGGTTCGGCCCCGCTCGGGAACGAGCCTCAAGACCGACATCGTCATCGCCAACGCCCCGGGCACGATCGACGCCGACTATCCCGACGAGTGGTGCGTGCCGGTGCGCCACGGGGGCACCAACGAGTTGGTCATTACCCACGGCGAGCGCATCGCCCAGATGGTGCTCGCGCGCCACGAGGTGCTCGACTTCGCGCTGGGCGAGGTGCGGGCGACGACCGATCGCGCGGGCGGCTTTGGCTCCACCGGCACGGACCAGCCGCCGCGCTAGGCGCGCTGCAACCGGGCCGTGTGCAGTTCCGTAGATCGAGGCAGGCGCAGTAGACTTGAGTCAGCCGTGCGCGCCCGGTCCGGGGCGCTCCGGCGTTCACCTTTCCAAGGCAGGAGCACGCGATGCGTCGTTTTTCCGCCGTTCTGGCGGTTCTCGTCACACTGGCAGCGTCCAGCGCGGACGCCCAGGACCCCGCCCGCATCAAGATCGATGCGTACACCCTGCCCAACGGCCTGCGCGTCCAGCTTGTCGAAGATCATTCGAGCCAGGTGGTGGCCGTCGACCTGTGGTACGACGTCGGCGCGCGCAACGAAGTGGCTGGCCGCACCGGCTTCGCTCACCTGTTCGAGCACATGATGTTCCAGGGCTCCAAGAACCTGAAGAAGGTGGAGCACTCGCAGCTCATCGAGCGCGCCGGCGGCAGCGACAACGCCTCCACGCAGTACGACCACACGTTTTACTACGCGACGGTGCCGTCAAACCGGCTCAACCTCGCCCTCTGGCTCGAGGCCGAGCGGATGCGCGGGCTCAACGTCACGGCCGAAGGGCTCAAGAACCAGGTCGACGCGGTGAAGGAAGAGCGCCGCCTGCGCGTGGACAACCAGCCGTACTCCAAGGCCATCTGGGAAGGAACGCTGCTGGCCTTCAACGCGAAGTCGTGCTTCGGCTACGCGCACTCGCTCATCGGGTCGATGGCCGATCTCGAGGCGGCAAAGGTCGAGGACGTGCAGTCGTTCTTCAAGACGTACTATGCGCCCAACAACGCGGTGCTCACGCTCGTCGGCGACCTGAACCCGACGGAGACGAAAAAGCTGATCGAGCAGTACTTCGGCGGCATCGCGCGCCAGAGCGCGCCGCCGACGGTCACCTGTGAGCAGGCGTTCAACAGCGGCGCCATGCGACAGGAACTTACCGACGACAAGGCCACGCTCCCTGCGGTGCTTGCACTGTATCGCGTGCCGGCCACGTCGCACGCCGACGCGCCGGCGCTCGAGTTGCTGGCGACGATTCTCGGCCAGGGGGCGAGCTCGCGCCTCAACAAGGTGCTCGCTCGCGAGACCAAGGCTGCGCTGGGTGCACAAGCGCTCGTCAATCCGTTCGGTCCGCGTCGCGGCCCAGGGATGTTCTTCGGGCTCGCCATCGCCAATCAGGGCGTGAGTGCGGATTCCGTGGAGAAGTTGCTGGTGAAGGAAATCACGCAGGTGGCGCAGACCAGTGTGACCGCCGACGAGCTGACGAAGGCGAAGAACCAGTACCGCGCCGGCAAGATCAACGAACGCCAGCAGGCGTTTGCGCTCGCCGAGGCCGTGCAGTTTGCCAATACCTACCTGGGGTCGCCCGAGGCGGTGAACACCGACCTCGATCGGTACGCGAGGGTCAGCGTGGACGACATCAAGCGCGTGGCCGCCACGTACCTGCGGAGCGACAACGCGCTCACCATCACCATCGTGCCGGAGAAGAAGTGATGCGC
>CAYHCW010000074.1:0-9272 GCA_964355025.1 uncultured Gemmatimonas sp.
TGCAGCTGCTGAACCCGATGCGCCGCAAGCAGTTCGACGCCGGGCTGGCGCAGCTGACCGAGGAAGGAGCGGCGCAGGTGTTCTACGACACGAGCGAGCGGCTGGCCGGGCCGGCGCCGATGGTTGGCGCGGTCGGGCAGCTGCAGTTTGACGTGATGCTGCACCGGCTCAAGAACGAGTATGATGTGCAGTGCAAGCTTGAGCGCCTCGGTACGCGCTACCCACGGTGGGTGCGCGGGCCCGCCGTGAACATCGAACGGCTGGCGGGAGATCGCGGATGCACCCTGCTGTACGACGTGAATGGCGAGCGGATGGTCCTGTTCTCGGACCAACACACGCTGCGCTGGGTCATTGAGCGCGAGAAGACCCTCACGTTCGACACTGCGTCGCCCTAACCTTGCGCTTTCCGGAGGATTGCCGCCGATGACACTGCATCGCGTTTCCGCCGACGATCCCGCCAGTGCCGCAGCGTTGCTGCAGGGTGAGGCGCCGCGCCTGATCTTCAAGCACAGCCCGACGTGCGGGATCTCGCGAAAAGCGTTTACCGAGGTGTCGCAGTTCGTCGAGGCGCACCCGGACGTCCCCGTCTACCTGGTGGACGTGATCGCACAGCGGGCGCTGTCGCAGCAGATCGCCTTGTTGCTTGGCATCGCCCACGCCTCGCCGCAGGTGATCCTCGTGGCCGATGGCGCGCCGCTGTGGAACGCGTCGCACCGCGCGGTCACGAGCGAGGCGATAGCCCGGGCAATTCACTCACTGCCGCCGTCAGACGCACGGTAGCCGCCGCGTGCGCTAGCGGCAGGTGGTTGACGGAGCCGGAGTCGCGGGCAGGATGCTGCTGTACGTTACCCGGCTGATCACGACCTCCACCGACGATGCGTTGGTGGGAGCCCGGCCGCCGAAGAGCCAGAGGTTCATCCGCAGGGGCCACCGGCCGCTGGAGATCGCAAAGGTGCCAGTGGGCACAAAGGCCCACGACCGGTACGGGATCGTGCTTGCCGCAATGGACGTCGTGGCAAAGCCCTGAAAGCTGACGGCACTGGCGGTCCAGAGAAAACGATGGACCGATGACGGGACCGGCGAATCCCAGCGCAAGGCGCAGCGCCCCTGCGTCGTTGACATTGCCGTCGCCGGGTAGACCACGTAGTTGAGATTGGCTGCGTTCGACGTCGTGACGCCAAACCTGGCCAGCTCGATGTCGATCTCGTGCCGGCCGTCGAGGCTTCCCCCGGGGTACGTGAAGAGCCCAAGCACGACATTGGGATCGAGGTTGTCGAGCCTGGTCGAAATCTCGAACTCGTATCGCCCGTAGCCCACCGAATCGGTGGTGTACACTTCGGCGCTCGTCCACAGGCCGTCACGCTTTTCCAGGCGGAGATGCAACCCCGCGGAGTCGAGCCACGCGTTGCACGCACTCCAGAGGTTCGGCCCCGGGCCCGACAATCCCTCGGCGCGGGCCTTCCATTGAAATCCGCCGAATGCACCCAGGCTTGCCGCGCAGGGGGCGGATGGCACGATGGTCTCCCCCGGTGGTGCAGCAACCGCCGGGGGAAGTGAGTCGGTCGGCGCCTGGCAGGACAGGACGAATACGAGGAGCATCGCTGCACGCATCATGCAAATTTACCACAGTGGAGGCCGTAACTGCGGCCCGAAGGCTGATCGGGGCCAAGCTCGGCTTGTGCTGCGGCTTGCCGCGGCCTCCTAAGGCGCACTGACGCCGAAGGCGAAGACGGTGCGCGACCGATAGTGCGACCCCGGCCGGAGAATGGTCGAGGGAAAATTCGCGTGGTTCGGCGAGTCGGGATAATGCTGGGTCTCGAGGCAGAACCCGTTGCGGCGCGCATACACTTGGCCGCCTTTCCCGGTGATCGTGCCGTCGAGGAAATTGCCGGAGTAGAACTGCACACCGGGTTCGGTGGTCGAGACGTCGAGCGTGCGGCCGGTCGTCGGCTCCACGACGTGCGCGGCGTGGACGAGCCCCGGCGCGGCGCGGTTGATGACGAAGTTGTGGTCATAGCCGCCGCCGTTCCGGATCTGCTCATCCGTGGCGTCGATGCGGGCGCCGATCGCCATCGGTGTGCGGAAGTCGAAGGGCGTGCCGCTCACGGGGGTGATTTTGCCCGTCGGGATGAGTGTGGCGTCCACCGGCGTCATGCTGTCGGCCGAGAGCGTGAGCTGGTGGCCAAGGATGTCGCCGGTGCCAGCCAGGTTGAAGTAGCTGTGATTGGTGAGGTTGACCGGTGTGGCCTTGTCGCTCGTGCCCTCATAATCAACGACGATGTCGTTGCGGTCTCGCATCAGGGTATAGGTGACGCTCGCGGTGAGGGTGCCGGGGTATCCCTCGTCACCGTCGGGACTGACCAGCGTGAACGACACGGCGACGCTGCTGTCGCTGCGCACCAGCTCCGGTTGCCAGACCAGCTTGTCGAAGCCGCGCAGCCCGCCGTGCAGCGCGTTGGGGCCATTGTTGACGGCGAGTGGATACGCGTGGCCGTCGAGCGTGAAGCGTCCCTTGGCAATTCGGTTGCCGTAGCGGCCCACCACGGCGCCGAAGTACGGCGAGTTCTTCACATACCCGGCCAGCGAGTCATGGCCCAGCACGACGTCGCCCATCACGCCCTTGGCATCGGGCACCGTGATCGAAAGGATCGTCGCGCCGTAGTTCATGGCGCGGACCTCCATGCCGAGGCCGTTCACGAGGGTGATGACTTCGACCGCACGGCCATCAGGCGCGGTGCCGAAGGGCGCTCGCGACATCGTGGCGGGAGCGGGTGTCGCTGAGTTCACGGCGGTGTCCTTCGAGCCACAGGCCCAGACGGTGAGCAGTGAGGCGGTGAGGAGGGCGAGTCGCGGGTGATTCCAGGTCATGGGATGATCGCCTCTCTGATGATGACTTCGGACAGTCCGCTGGCGGCGGGAAGATCGTGCTCGAAGACAATGCGGATCTTGCTGGAGGTCACGGGTGCGATGCGCACGGTGTTGACGGACGAGACTTGCGGGAGCAGCGGTACTTGCGAGAGCACGCGCGCCGCGGTCCACGCAGTGCCGTTCCAGTACTGGATGACGAAACGCCGTGGCGCCTTGATGTTGCCGCCATTGCCCCAGAGATACAACTCCGCAGACCCCACGCGCCTGGGTGCCGGCAGGTCGAGTTGTACCCAGTCCTGCGCGTTGCGCGTGCCGAGCGCGGTCCAGCGGTTCTTGGAGTAATGGCTGAGGGCGACGACCATGTCGTTCGCTTCGGTGGCCACGTCGTAGGGCGAAGAGAACGAAGCGGTCATCGCGGCGCCGAAGGCGACGTTCGGCGACACCGCCGGTGCGCTCGCGAGTGCTCCCGTCACGGAACCCCAGGCTTCGATTTCGGTGAGACCGAGCGCGCTGCCGCGACGAGGCGTGAGCAGGACGCGCAGTTTCGTCGTCGTCACCGGAGCAAAGCTGATCGAGTTGGCGCGCCGCCCGGTGGGCGCGGCCAACGTGCGGCGTTGTGCGGCAATGCTCACCCACGCGCCGCCGCGCCACATCTCGAGCTCGTATCGCGCTGGCGGCGTGATTCCCGTGGAATCATCGAGGAAGTACAGCTTCACCGACTCCACGGCGCGCAGCGTGCCGAAATCGACCGTTACCGTGTCGCGAGCGTTGGGCGACCCCGTGGTGGTCCACCGATTGGGCGGCGACACGTGATACCAGTAATTGCCGTCGACGAGAAAATGCGGCGACGAGCCCGGGGCGCTGTACGACGTGGTGACCAACGGATAGGCGCGGCCGCCGTTGTTGACGGCGAAGTTCACGGATTTGGTGCGCGTGGGGCTCGCACTCACTGCCCGTACCGGCGAGCGGGGTGCGCCGAGCGAGACCACCATCTTGCCGAGCCGCGGCGACCGGCCGATCACGCGCCCATTGGCCAGCAGCGTGAGCCCGGCGCCGCGATGGTAGCGGCTGCCGTCGCGGTCCCAGATGATGGCCACGTCCTGTCCGTGATACGCGATGTTGTCGAGCGCAAAGTAGTCCCAGTCGTCGGGCGCGAGAGGGGCGACCTCCAGCGAATCGTCAGAGCGCGGCCGCAAGCCGGCCAAGCCGGTGATGACGAGGTCGACGTACGACGAGTGAAAGTAGTGCTCACTGTGAAAATACGTGTCGTGGCCGGCCCACGACCCATTATCGGGATTGGCCGCCTCGGCGATGTACGGCCGGCCATCCTTGCGCTGGTCGAGCGTATACGTGCTGAGGAGCTTGAAGTAGTCGGCCTTGGTCACCACCGACTGCCGGTAGTTGTTGAGCAGGTTCGTCATCGCCACGAGCGTCTGCGCCGTGGCGTAGGGCCACTGGTTGCCGCTCCATTCGCAGCAGCGCGGCGAGATGAGGAATTGCGGGTCGTTGCGCTCCACGGTCGTCGGGCCGCGCGCCGAGAAGAAGTAGGCCGTGTCCATGAGGAAGCGCCACGCCTGCTCGTACCCCGCGTCGGGGAGATTGAACTGCCAGGGCACATAGCCGATCTGCTCGCGGCCGTGGGGATTGCCGGCATACGGCCCGCTCTGGTACGTGAGCGAGCCGGCGGTAATGCCGCCCTTCTCGTCGGTGCGGAACTGGTGAAAGAAGAACTCCCGCTTGGGGTCCCAGAGCTCGCGTTGCACGCGCGCCTTGAGATCGGCGGCGCGTTCGGCGAACGCCCGCGCCTTGTCGGGCTGGCCGAGCAGGGCGGCAGCGCGCGATATCGCGATAGCGTCGCCGAACAGGTACGAGTTGATGGTCGGCCGGTACCCGTCGGCGCCAGAGAACTGATCGCTGGTCAACCGGGAGTTGATGTTGGTTTCCATCCCGTCGTGCATGCCGTCCCAGTGGAACATCTGCTTGGTAGCGTCCCAGTGCTCGGCGGTCCAGCCGGCGTACTGCGTCTCCATGTGCGGCAGCATCGTGCGGAGAAACCGGCGGTCGCCATTCACCAGGTAGGCGGCGAACACCGCGTCGCCGTACCAGTTGGAGTAGCTGCGCGGCGCGGCGCCGGGCGTCTCGAACCAGTAGCGGGCAAAGTCGTCGACGATGCGGGTGTCGCGGAGCCAGCGGGCCTCGTAGAGCTGGTGCCCGAGCGGGCAGGAGATCGCGCCGTAGGAGCCCGACCAGAACGGCCGGTCGATGAACTCGGTAAAGGTGTAGCCCGTCTCCGGTGAGCCGTACGTCAGGTGCTTGGTGACCAGCTCCCACCGGTAGAAGTAGGTCGCATTGATGTCGGCGTCGGGCGAGTCGAAGAACGGGATCTGCTGCTGGTACCAGCTGAAGTCGCGATTGTCCCACCAGGTCTGGCGCGCGAGCAGCGCCGCATGGTCGAGCACGGTGGGCTTCTGCTGGGCCGCGCCGGTTTGCGCGGAGAGCAGGGTGGCCAGCAGCGCGAGTTTGTGACCCAGGTTCGTCATGGCACTCTCTCCGGTACTTCCCGTTCAGGCGGATGTACTGGAGATCGCGCTGTACCGCAAGCTCATGCCGGTGGGATGGCCGCCGGTGGACGACGGCTACCACGTGGGGAACGGTCGCCGGCGTCGTCTCGCCGCATGACCGCTGCCGGGAACTCGTCGCTGAAGTCCGCGTCCTGTTCGACGAGGAAGTCAGTGGCCCGTATCCGCTGGGTGTCGTCGGAGAGGACCTGCATGACGTCGCGCACGTCGGTGCGGCGCCGCGCCAGCAGCGAATCGGCGAGCGTGCGCAGCTGTCGCATCTGGAGCAGGGCGAGCCGCAGCGTGCTATCGGCGACGGGGTCTCGCTTGGCATCCTGGCCGCCCGCTGGACGCGGGTTCACGCGCGGCGGACGGAAGTCCCTCTGCAACGAATCGTAGCGAGCCAGCAGGGGGGCATTGCGCTCGAAGATGCGCTGCCGAAGGTCCTTGAGTTGGGCGACCTGCGCATCGGTGAGCGACAGCTTCTTGCGCTTGTCGAGCAGCAGCGCGGCCGGGTTGTATTTCTCGACGGCCTTGGCTGCGGGGAACTTCAACTTGGCTTCGCGCGCGCCGGCGCGTCCCATGGCTCCGCCGCGGCCGCCGCCCATGCCGCCCGCGCGCGCGCCGCCCATGCCGCCCATGCCGCCGCCGGTGCGGCCTCCGCCCACGCCGCCGCGCTGGGCTTCAGCGGTGGCGGCGGCGAGCACCATCAGGGTGCACAACCATGCGGTACGACGCACGTCTCTTCTCCTTGGTCGGTCAGCACCGCGCGCACAGCGGGTGGCTGGATATGACAACGGTGATCATACCCCTTTGGCGCGTCAGCTGATCCACGTGCCGAGGGCGAGGCGAAGCAGCGCAAAGAGGAACGCCATGAGTGCGAGCAGTCCGAGGCCGGCCGCACCGATGCGCGCGGCGATCCAGGCGAACTCGCTGAACGGCCGCATGTCCCGGGACTCCGCCTGCAGGTGCCGTTCCGAAATCGCCCACACGGCGTACATCGCAAAGCAGAGCCCGGCACTCGCGAGCACCAGCCAGCCAGCGGGGCGGGCCCACGTGGCGACGGCAGCCACCGCCGTCCCGACGGCGAGGTCGAGTCCGAGACGGCCCGGCGCGGTGGCCAGTGCGCGCGCGTGGAGGAACTCAGCGAGCGTCGCGTCGGGTTGCAGTGCAGCGGGTGCCATGGTGTATTCGTGGACCTCAGGCGTCGCGACGTGCCAACAGGTCGACGTATGCGCCGCTGATCAACTGCGACGGCTCGACGCCCAGCCGGGCCATGAGCCGGTGCGCCTCTGCGACGCCAGCATCTGCGGATTCGCCCTCCTCAAGCACAACTTCCAGCTCGAGGAATGCCCCGAGGTCCCTGACGTCATCGAGGTGCACGCGCGTGCGCCCGACGAGAAAGAGCATACGGTGCTTCTGCACGCGCCCGGCCTGACCGTAGGCGTGGGTGAGGGCCTCGCGCAGGGTATCGGGAGACGTGGTCGGTGACAGCACGTAGAAGGACTCCTTGGGGCCCTCCAGATTGGCGCGGCGGTAAAAGATGAGCTGGCCGTCGGCGCTGGAGAACGCCCGCAACTTCAGTCGTCCGTCGGGACAATGGAAAAACGTGTCGTCCTGCGCGATCTCCGTGGGTCCACTGTCGGCAATCGCCGCCACCCGGAGCGCGAGTGCCGGCAGGTTTTCGATGCGGGCCTTGATTTCGATGTTTCGTGGCATGGGGTGGGTGGAACATGGAATGGTGCAGTGGCGGTCCTGTCAATTCTATCTATGTGGACGCGGCCGCCCCGTCCGCTTCCACGATTTGGAGTACCGTCTGCCCCTGGGCGCGCCCCTCGCCGACGTGGCGCAGTGCGTCGGCCGCCTCGTGCAGCGGAAAGCGACGCTCGATGATTGGCTTCGCCTTGCCGGCCTCGATGAGTCCCTTCAGGACCATGAAGTCGGCGTGGTTGGGAGCGGCGATGAACATCTTGAACCGCCGGCTCGTGAACCAGGACGAGATGAGGCCGCCGAGGAGCCCGAACAACGGCCCGACCCAGTCGCCCCCGCTCCCTCCGCAGGGAACCAGGACGCCGTTGGGCTTGAGCACGCTCCGGCAGTCTCGCAGCGAGCGGTTGTCGACCAGGTCCAGCATCACGTCAAAGCGCGCCCCGCCCTGCGCGAAGTCCTGCGCGGAGTAGTCGATCACCTCGTCCGCGCCGAGCGCGCGCACCATCTCGAGATTGCGGGTGCTGCAGACGGCGGTCACTGTGGCGCCGAGCGCCTTCGCGATCTGCACGGCCCACGTACCCACCGCGCCCGACGCGCCGTTGATCAGCACGCGCTGCCCCGCCACGAGACCACCGGCATCGCGCAACGCCTGCAGTGCGGCCACCGCCCAAGGGGCGACAGCCGCGTCCTCGAATGAGAGGTTGGCCGGCTTCGGCGCGACCCGCACCGCTGGCACCGCCACGTACTCGGCCCACGCTCCGCTCATCGCCTCGCCATACACCTCGTCGCCCGGCTGGAACGTCGTGACGTTTGCGCCGACCGCGTCCACCACGCCCGCCATGTCCCCGCCGGGCACGCGGTTCTTGGGTCGCGGAAGCCCACCGAACGGACTGAGCCGGAGGAGGTACGGCTTGCCCGTGACGACATGGTGGTCGCCGATGCTCACGCCTGCCGCAAATACCCGCACCAGCACGTCGTCATCGCCGGGCACCGGACGCTCGATCTCCTCGCACGACAGGACATCGGGCGTGCCGTATTCGCGCCGCACGATTGCGCGCATCGTGCCGCTCCCGTCGTTCGAGACGGGCGTAGTGAACTGTTCACCGCGTGCGACACGCATCGGGGGCTCCCGGTCCTTCGGGGGGGCCAGCAAGGCGGCAGAAGCCGCCTTCCAAAGCTAGTCACACCGGCAGGGGGTGGAACGCAATGGCGGAAATGCAGGGCGTGCGGCAAGCGCACGGCTCGCCACCGCGACGCCGAGCGCCACCACCATAAGCAGCGCCGCAATTACAAACGTCATCTGCATGCCGGTCGCCACCGCCTCGGGACGCGCCGTCATGATGTTGGTCGTCGAAGCTCCGAGCGCGAATACCGCACCCATCACCGACGCCCCGGTGATGAGCCCGAGATTCCGCGACAGGCTGAGCATCCCGGAGATGACGCCCCGCCGGTCCGGGCGCACATCAGTCATGACGGCCGTGTTGTTGGCCGCCTGAAACAGCGCGTAGCCTGAGGTCATGCACACGATGGGCGTGATGTACCCCGCGATGCCGAACCGCGCCGGCAGCATGGCGAGCACCAGCGAACCCGAGGCGATGCCGCCCAGCCCCACGAGGGTCATGCGCTGTGTGCCCAGGCGGTCCACGATGCGCCCGGACGGCACGCCGGTCAGCGCCGAGACCAGCGGACCGACCGAGAGCACGAGCCCCACGAGGGCGGCCGGCAATCCCAGTGCACGGGAGAGATAGAACGGCCCCACCACCAGCGTGGCCATCATCACCGTCGACACGAGCGTGCTCATCAGGAGGCTCGCGCTCAGTATGGGGTCGCGAAACATCGTCAGCCTTACCAACGGCGATGCGGCCCTCGACTCGGCGAGCACGAACAGGCCGCCGCCGCCGACGGCAGCAAGCAGCAGCGTCGTGTTGAGCGCGCCGAAGTTCCCGCGGCCGATCGTCATGGCGAGGGCGTACGCGGCGAGCGTCGCCGCCAGCAACACCGTTCCCACCGTGTCGAAGCCGGCCCGGACAATGCCCGGCCGCTGGCGGTCTGCGGGCAGGAACCAATACGCGAGCGCGAAGTTCACGATGCCCAGCGGCACGTTGACAAGGAAGATCGTCCGCCAGCCGAAACCGG
>CAYHCW010000075.1:0-2280 GCA_964355025.1 uncultured Gemmatimonas sp.
CCTCGAGGTCCATGTACGTCATGACGCCCACCTGCCCCGGCCCGCTCGTGTTGGAGAGGTAGACGTTGGGCAGCGAGGCGATGACGTGCAGGTGCTTGGAGTACGGCAGGTAGTTGAGGAAGCCGAGCACCAGCAGGCCGTGGGCCCACCAGTTGATGTCGTGCAGGACACGGGCCGCGCCGGTCGGCACGAACGCGAGCGCCTGCGCGACGCCGAATGACAGCGGACGATAGAACGCGGTCGCCGCCTCGCGATACCCCACCATGTGGAACGCTTCGGTGAGGAACATCGTGACCATCAGCGCGCCGATCCACGAGAGAATCAGCAACGGGTCATTGGGGTGCGTCTCGGCGCCCTGCAGACGCTTGACGCGCTTGGTGAGGCGGCGGAAGAAGGCGAGCGCCAGCGCGCCCAGCACCAGCGCCCCCCACAGGTCCTGGTTGGCCGTGAAGAACCGGTAGGCCCATTGCGGCATGTAGTGCGCGAAGGTGAACCCCGGCACGACGCCGGCGGCGAGGAACTCGACGGTTCCCGCGGACAGTATGCAGAAGCCCCAGAAGATGGCGGCGTGCATGGGGCCGGCAATCGAGTCGCGGAAGATCTTCTGTTGGAAGATCCCGATCTCGATGAAGTTGGCGACGCGACGCGGCACGTGGTCCCAGCGCGAGTCGTCGAGGCGGCCGACGCGCAGGTAGTCGACGAGACGCTGGATGTTGCGGGCGAAGAAGCCGACGGCGAGGACGATGATCAGGGCAAACATGCCGTTGGATGCAGTCACGGAGCGCTCACAGGGTGATGACGGCGGACGGGGGGCGCGTCGGCGCGCACGACTCGTTTCTGCGCGTCAGCAAACGGTACGACGAGGGCGCGCCGCCGACAAGCGCAGGGACAGCCGTGCGGTGTGCGCCCGCCGAACGGCTGGCGCTGACTGGCTCCCCCAGCGACATTTTGCACGGTACACCGCGTCGGCCTGCGCGGCGCGTCCCTCCATAATCTTCAGCCCTTCCTTATGCGCCTCATCAGACTCTCCATCGCCGCCGGAGTCTTGGCGGTCAGCGGGTGCCAGCATTCCGCGGCGCCCACACCCTCGCCAAAGCCTGCACCCGGGCCGGCAGCAAACGCCGCGGCGCCCGTTACTTCGGCGTCTCCCACTGCGCCTGCACCAGCCGCCGGCCCGCAGGGTGGACCCGGCGCCGGTGGCGCCGCCGGGGCTGCCGCCGATCCGGTTCCGCGTCCCTACGCGACCGTCATCACGGCGCGCGCCAAGTCCAAGACGGGCGTCTTTGGCGTGCACCAGGTCGGGTCCCGGTTGTATTTCGAGATTCCGGCCGGTGAAATCGGCAAGGACTTCATCATCACTACCGTGGTGGCCGGCACGCCGGCCGGCATCGGCATCAGCGGCACGCTTGGCCCCGATCGGGTGATCCGCTTTGAGCGCCGCGAGAACCGCGTGATCGTACGCGACGTGAACTACAACAACGTCGCCAGCGACACCGCGCTCTCGACCCAGCGCGCCATGCAGCTCATCCAGTTCTTCCCGATCCTCGCGTCGTTCAACGTCGAGACATACGGCAAGGACAGCGCGGCGGTCATCGAGGTGACCCGCATGTTCACCGGCGGTGTGCAGGAGTTCACGGCCAACGGACGGCGCGCCACGGTGGACGCCACCCGCTCGTTCGTGGACAAGTGGGCGGTCTTTGCCCGCAACGTCAACGTCACGGCGACGCAGACCTACACGCCCCAGGCCGGCGGCGGCGCTCCCGCATTCCCCGGGGCACCGCCCCAGATGCCGCAGGCAACGACCGAGGCCTACACCTTCTCGATCGTCCGCCTCCCCGACACACCGATGATGCCGCGCCTCATGGACGCCCGCGTCGGCTACTTCGGCGAGACCAAGACGGACTTCGGCTCGCCCGAACTGCGCGTGCTTCCACGCCGGTACATCGCGCGCTGGCGCCTGGAGTGCTCCGACCAGAAAGTCGGCAACCTCTGCGTCCCGAAGAAGCCGATCACGTACTACGTGGACCCCGCCACACCGGCATGGCTGAAGCCCTGGATCGCCAAGGGGATCGAGGAATGGCAGTCGGCGTTCGAACAGGCTGGGTTCAGCAAGGGGATCGTCGCCGGCGAGGCGCCGAACGATCCGGATTTCTCCGGTGAAGATGCTTCGGTGGCCATGATCCGCTGGCTCCCGAGCCCGGTCGCCAACGCGGTCGGCCCGAGCGTCACCGACCCGCGCAGCGGCGAGATCCTCGACGCCGACGTGCAGATGTACCACAA
>CAYHCW010000075.1:2380-9170 GCA_964355025.1 uncultured Gemmatimonas sp.
CGCTTCGCCAGCGACGCCGGTGCGGGCGGAGCCGACCCCGCCGAGCAGTCGGAAGCCATCGGCGACGCCGACGCGGTGAAGGCCACGCACTATGGCTTCAAGAACCTCGCGCGCATCATGAAGCTC
This sequence comes from uncultured Gemmatimonas sp., assembly GCA_964355025.1. Taxonomy (GTDB): domain Bacteria; phylum Gemmatimonadota; class Gemmatimonadetes; order Gemmatimonadales; family Gemmatimonadaceae; genus PNKL01. The sequence continues at coordinate 2,507 of CAYHCW010000075.1, forward strand.
GTGGAGCCGGCGTCGGAGACGGACAAGACTGCCGACTACTCGCTGCTCCGCGCCACGCTCGGCGCCGTGGTGGGTCAGTGGGGCACCGAGGCGGCGCACGTGGCACGCATCGTGGGTTCGATGAGCAAGCAGGAGAAGGTCGTGGGCCAGGCCGGCCCGGTGTGGACTCCGGTCTCCCGGAAGCGCCAGCAGGATGCCGTGAAGTTCCTGAATGACGAGGTCTTCTCGACGCCCACCTATCTCATCGACGCGACGATCCTGCGGAAGATCGAGTCGGAGGGCAACATTGCCCGCATCTCCGGCGCGCAGACCCGTACGTTGGGCGCGCTGGTGAGCAACACCAGGCTCGCCCGCATGATCGAGCTCGAGGCAAGCGCCACACAGAAGGCCGACGTGTACACGGCCGGCGAAATGCTCACCGACCTGCGCCGCGGACTGTGGAAGGAGATTTACCAGGGCGCAACGATCGATGCGTATCGCCGTCGCCTGCAGGTGGCCTACCTCGAGGCGATGGCGTCGAAGATCAAGCCGCCCGCAGCGAGCGCTTTGCCGACCGGGTTCGGGGGAGTTGCGGCACCGGTCAACATCGCGGACTTCCGCCCCATCCTCAAGGACGAGATGCACCTGCTCGACAAGGAACTGGCCGTGGCCATCGGCAAGGCGCCCGATCGCACCACGCGGGCGCACCTGCAGGATGCCCGCGACCAGATCAAGAAGATGTTCGACACCAAGGACTGAACACCGGCTGGTGAATGACGGAGGGGCGGATCGCCGATGGCGATCCGCCCCTCTGTCATTGCTGGACTCCCGCCGGCGACCTCGCTACCACTGCGCCTGCGACCCCCAGGCACTGTGCGGAATTGCGAACACGACCATCGTGACGATGGTGGCGACGACGACGGCCACCTTCGCCTGACGCCCGCCCCGCAGCTGGAACTCGGCACCCGTATAGCCCTGTTTCGTGGTTCCCTGGGTCTTGATTTCAGCCTCGGCGACGCCGTCCCTGCCGCACCACCACCCACCCCGCCGCGCCAACGAGGTCGCGAGCACGCGAATGGCCGGCGTCGCGCCATGCTCCCACGACCGCGATTGGGCTTCCCATCCGGCCGGCATCTACTCTTTCTTCTTCTCCCAATGGCCCTTGCCATCGAACGTGAATGGCAAAGGACCCTGGGCTGCTTCCTGATGGTCGCTGAAGAGACGGATTCTATGGGGATAGTTGCTGAACTCGACGTATGTGTCGGTTTCTTCCATCAATATCCACACGACCCTCTCATACGTCCCATCGCCGGTTCCGTAGCGCCACTCGCCACGCATGTACTCCATGGTGAAGCCCTGCATGTCCGGCTCATCTGACACCCATCGGCGGGAGTTGCCGCGGCCGCCGGACCGCGTGGAGGCGACCTCTGACCGTGGCTCGGTCGGCTTGGCCTTCTTCTCTTCCGTGATCGTGATCGGTACGATCGCCTCGGCCAGCAGTTCGCGCGCCCGGGGTGCCCGTTCGTACAAACGCACGGTCATGGTGTAGTCGCCGGCCTTCATGTACCGGTGCGTCACATTGCCCTGATACCGGCCGCCAGCCTGGACAGCGGCCGAGAACGACACGGGGTTCTCGCCCTCACCGAAGTTCCATTCGCATTCCACGCGCGTCGCATTGTCCACGACATCAGCGGTCGCACTGAACGCATGCGGCGCACCCGAAACCGCAGCGGCGAGCGACGACGGATCAATGACGAGTTTCACACCGGTGGCGTCGCTGACCCTGACCTTCACGTCCGCGTCAGACATGCCGGTGTTGCTGGCGACAATGTAAATGACGTCATCCGCAGCCATCGTGAGCTTGGCCGACTTCCCCGCCTGAACGAAGAACCGTTCGGCCTTCAGCGGCGGCACGCCGGCGAACCGCGATCCGCGTTTGGCCTGATAGACTTCCACCCAGGTACCCGTCGGCTGCGCGAGTGACGTGACGGCAATCATTCTCTGCTTGTTCTGCCCCACTGAGGCGGGACGCACCACCCAGAGTCTCGCCGCATATGGCGCGGCAAGCTTGAAGGCATGGTCGAGCGGCGGAGACGACGGACCAGAAGCGGCCGGGAGCGGATAGTCGTCAGCCGCCTCGGCGGAGCTGGTCTCTGGATTGCCGGTGCCGAGTGGGCTGCTGGCGCTCAACAGAAACCACGAGGCAAAGTCACGGTACACGTCGTCCATGCCCTTGCCCAGGGAGGACTTGAGGTACGCGTCGAGCGGAGCCAGCACCGGGTCGCCGTCGCCGGTATAGCTCATCACCGCATCATGGAGCTGCCTGAAGACGATGCTGCGCTGACGCACGAGGTAGTCGATGAAGTGCGACTTGTCGTATTCCAGGTCCTCATACGGAGCGGCATCGCCGAACGCGGGCAGCGGCTTCTCGAGGAGCTTCGGGTTCACACCGTCGGTCGACCCCTGGCCTCCCATCAAATTCAACGGCGGGTCATTGGCCACGCGGTTACCGGCGTAGTCCGCCGATGCCTCGATCCACCAGAAGTAACGGGCCCCCGTGGTGCGGAACATGTTGGTGGCAGTGAGTGATGTATGCTGCACCGCGTGAAACAGTTCGTGCCCGGTTGCGACCAGCATCTGCGTCGGGGTGATCAGGTTCTCCGTATTGATGTGAATACGGTTGAACACCTGCTCATACCCGCCAAAGGCAGCGGCCTGCGAGATGATGTACGAGTTGACCTTCACGACGATGGGCTGCGCCTGGATGTCGTAGCCGTACTGCTGGTAGGTCGCGTACTTCTGTTCGAGCAACGTGCCAAGGTCCTGGATGTAGACCGGGACGTCCGCTCGATAACCCGCAACGACCTCGTTCCGCTGCCAGCCGTAGTTCACCGAGGTCACACCCGACAGGGCGCCGCCGCCCTTCTGCCGCCACGCCTGGTCGGAGACCCGGCCGCTGCCGTCGATCTTCGCCTTTTCGTAGAGAATGACGAACCCGGGCGTGTGATAGAAATCGAACGTGACGTTCTCGTAGATCTTGTGCGAACGCTCCACGATGCCCGTGATCAGTACCCAGCCTAGAAGCGTCAGATGATCCAGCGACGTGACAATGCGGTGATTGTCCGCATCGACCTTGACCCGGAAGAAGTTCCACGCCTGGCGGCGCGTGTCCCAGTAGCGTCCCAGAATCTGATCAGCCGCCGAATGCGCCGGGTCGAGCAGACTCGGGTCGTACGGCACTTCGACCGTGATCTTCTTGTCGAACTTGTGCAGATCGCCAAGCGTGATGTCATACTGGGCGAGCTCCTTGAACTGGAGTTCCTGGTCCTGCGGAACATCCTTGTTCGCAAACTCGGCAATGGTGAGGGTCTGCGCCTCCGTGATCAGTCCGGCCGGGATCGTGACCCTGATGCGGTTCTGGTAGTCGACCGTCTGCGGCTGGTCAGAGGGCATGACCTGCTGTGTCATCAGGACTGTCTTTGGTGCGGCGGCCGGATCGAACACCGGGCGCGGCGTGCTGAAGTCCAAGCCCAAGCCGGCAAGAGCCGTCGGCAGCCGGTCACGGAACGCCCATAGCCCGCCGGCAATGAGCAGGAGCGCAAAGCCGACAAACATCTTCGCGCCGCAGCCTCGTTTCGGCGCCGATTCCCTGGTCTTGGCATGGGTTGCGGCCGCGGCGGGTTGAGTCGGCAGGCTTGGCGCGGCTGCGGTCTGCCTCGGACGCTGGGCGCCGCAACCCTTGCAGAATTTCGCAGACGGGTTGATCGCCAGTCCGCACTGGCTGCAGGCCGGCAGCGACGGAGCGGTCTTCGCCGTCGGTTCACCGACGGGGACCGCGGTGACCTGGGTGCCGCACGCACGACAGAATTTCGCGCTCGGATTGAGTTGACTGCCGCACTGCATGCAAGGCAGCGAAACGGCAGCAAGGGGCGCAGCGGCCGGAGCTTCAACCTTGGCGCCGCAGCCACGGCAGAAGCGAGCGGTGGCAGGAAGCGAGTTGCCGCACTGATTGCAGTTCACGGTATCTCCTTCGTCATTGCCTAACTGCTCCACGCGCCGCCGCCGTAGTCGCTCCCAGGCCGATCCGATGGTCGTGGACTCGACCCGCCCGAGGAAGATGCGGGCAACTGCGGTTTCGCACGATTGATTCTACGGCATGACGCTGCCCGCAGCATAGCGGGGAACGCAGGTCAACAAGCGCAGCGCCCCGCCAGGCGGACCGCACGCGCTCTGTACGCCGACGGTCCCTGGGTTGCAGGATTCGGCGTGTTGGTGATGACTGCCGCTACCACTTCGCCTGCGACCCCCACATGCTGTGCGGAATTGCGAACACGACCATCGTGACGATGGTGGCGACGACGACCGCGACCTTCGCCTGGCGCCCGCCCCGCAGCTGGAACGCGGCAAGGATCCACGCCACGCCCGCGATGAGCGTCTTGTTGTCGGTGAGGTCGTAGCCGAACGGCACGCCGGTCCAGTACGCATCGAAGGCATACTTCTGCACGATGGGCCCGAGCACGAAGCCGCCGAAGACGAGCAGCGCCGTCGTCACAAAGCCCCACCGGCGCGTGTCGCCGCCCCCAATCGCGGCAAACGCGGCGCGGGTCGCGAACAGCATCCCGAAGAACATGGCAATGACGTGCGGAATCAGGATCCACGCCGGAACATCCCCCTTGAACCGCGTCACCGCGGGCTTCTCGGGGAACGCCACCTGCTCGGCGCCGCGCGTGAGCTTCACGCGATACTCCAGCTTGCCGGCCATCGGCATCAGCGGCTCGGGCGCCGGCGGGAGGACCGTCTGGAGCGCCGCTCCATCGCGCGTCATCGCTTCCGTCCGCCACGGGTCGCTGGTCGGGAAGCGCCGCCATTCCACCACGCCCACCACCGAGGCATCTGCGACCGTCACGGTGACCGGTTGCCGCGCGGTGATGGAGTGCGAGCGCAACAGGCGGAGCGCGATGTCCTGGCCTCCCAGCACCACCGTGCCCCGCGCCGGATAGGTCGGCCCGGTCCGTCGCTGGTAGATGGCCGAGATCAGCGTGATGGCGATGGCAACAATCCAGTGCACGGATGGCCTGCGCATGATGTGCGTCACGCCCCGGCCCTCGCCTTCCTTACTTCCTCGGTCAGCACGGGCAACACGTCCATCACGTCACCAACAATTCCGTAGTCGGCCACCTTGAAGATCGGGGCTTCCTTGTCCTTGTTGATCGCCACGATCGTCTTGGATGTGCGCATGCCGGCGAGGTGCTGGATGGCGCCGGAGATGCCACACGCCACGTAGAGGTCGGGGCTCACGAGGCGACCGGTCTGGCCAATCTGGTCGGAGTGCGGACGCCAGCCGTCGTCGGTGACGGCGCGCGTGGCCCCCACCGCCGCGTTGCCGAATGCCGCTGCCAGGTCCTCGACGAGCTTGAAGTTCGCCGCCTCCTTGAGGCCACGGCCGCCGGCAATGATCACCGGCGCCTCGCCGAGGTCCACCTTGCCGCCGGCCGCCTTCTCGGTGAGCGTCACCTTCACGCGCACCGACGCCGGGTCGATGGCGCACGTGAGCGCTTCCACCGTCCCGGCCTTCGCGTTGTCCACCGGCAGCACGGCACCGGCGCGCAGCGAGATGATCGCCGGCGTCGCCTTCAGCACGAACGTCTGCACGATCTTGTTGGTGTACCCGGGGTGCTTCACCGTGACGCTGTCGCCGGCGAACACGAACTCGGTGACATCCGACGCATACGCGATCTTCATCCTGGCGGCGACGCGCGCCACGAGGTCGTGCCCCTGCGCGCTGGCGGCAAAGAACGCGGCGCGATAGCCGCTGCCGAGGCGCTGGGCCAGCGTGGCGACGATCGCCTCGGGATTGTAGTTGGCAAAGGCGTCGTGCTCGAGCACCAGCACCACATCAGCGCCGTGCGCGGCCAGCCTGGCAGCAAACTGTCCGACGCCCGGCGCACCGAAGAGCACGGCGTGCACCTGGCCACCGGTCGCATCAGCCACCTGACGGGCGGCGGTGACGGTTTCGAGCCCGGCGCGGCGCATCTCGCCCAGGCGCGTTTCTGAAAATGCGAGGATGTTGGCCATCAGAGTACCTTCGCCTCTTCCTTGAGGAGTCGCACGAGTTCGGGCACGGCGTCCCTTCCTTCGCCAATGATGCGCCCGGCCGCACGCTCCGCCGGCATCTCGAGTTTCTCGAGCTGGTAGGTGATCGCGCCCAACTGGGCGGGCTTGGAGTCCATCGGCTTCTTCTTGGCGGCCATGATCCCCTTCAGCGAGGGATAGCGCGCCCGGGCGATGCCTTCGTCGATGGTCACGACCGCCGGCAGCGGGCACTCGATGAGCTCGTACGCTCCCTCGAGTTCGCGCCGCGCCTTCACCACGCCGCCCTCGACATCGAGCTTGGAGATGGCCGAGATGAACGGCAGGCCGAGCAACTCGGCGACGAACGCGCCCGTGCTGCGGTTCTGCGTGTCCACCGCCATTCGTCCGAGCAGGATGAGGTCGTAGCCGCCATCCTTGAGCTCGGCGGCAATTGCCGTGGCGATGGCCAGGCCGTCGCTCACCGGCGCGTCGTGCTTGAGGTGCACGGCCTTGTGCGCCCCCATCGAGAGCGCCTTGCGCAGCGTCTCCTGCACGACGTCGGGGCCCAGCGAGAGAACCGTCACCTCGCCGGCGCCGAGTTTCTCGGTGATCT